>NZ_MAPV01000099.1 GCF_001700505.1 Streptomyces mutomycini | reverse complement strand
TCCTCGTCGGACGGCTCGGGCCAGGTCACGACGGGTAGCTCCGGCAGCCCGAGCCACGGCGCGATGCACTCGTTCGCGTCGGACGACCACGTCGTGGCCCAGACCGGCTCGCACGGCAGCGCTCTCAGCCGGGGTCCGTGGGCAGGGTCGATCCTGGTGACCAGCGGATTCGGCCCGGACGCCCCGAAGGTGGGGTATCCGTCCGGGCGTTGTTCCCGAGTCGCGCCGAACGGGATGAGCGGGCCGTCGACGTCGAGGAAGAGGAGGGGCAGCGGGGAACCGGCCACGTCTGTCCTGTCCGTCAGCGGAGCCCGTCCACGAAGGCCTGCCAGGCGCCCGCGCCGAGGACGAGTACGGGACCGGCCGGGTTCTTGCTGTCGCGGACGGGGACGGACGCGGAGCAGCCGTCGGCCACCTCGACGCAGTCGCCGCCGGTGTTTCCGCTGTACGAGGACTTCCGCCAGGCGGCGCCGCCGGTGACGGTGCACTCGACGCAATCGCCCCCGTTCGGGCCGCTGAACGAGGACTTCCGCCACTGTGCTGCGGCCAGGTCATGGGTTTCCATACCGTTCCTCCATCACACGAGCGATCAGTGTCGCCGAGTCCTCGGGGGACAGGGCTGCGGCTTGCAATCGAGCGTAGCCGACCGAACGTTCCTTGATCACCTGCGGATTGGCGGTCATATGGCCCTGGTCGTAGCTGTCCACGTAGAAGAGATCGGGGTCGTCCTCGAACCTGAGCAGGTTGAACGAGCCAATCATGCCCGTGTGTTGACCGACGGAGAAGGGGAGAACCTGGATCTGCACCCAGGGGTTATGGCGGAAATCCAACAGTCGTGCCAGTTGCCTTCGCATGACGTCACGTCCTCCCACTTCCTGGAGCAGTGCCGCCTCGCTCAGGACTGCCCACAGGGCGAGCGAACGGTCGCTCTGCAGAATCCGCTGACGCTCCAGGCGGGCTGCGACGAGTTCATCCACCTTGTCGGGGTGACCGAGGGAGAACAGCGCCCGCGCGTACTCCTCCGTCTGCAGCAGCCCGTAGACCAACTGCGCCTGATACGTGGAGATGTACGTCGCCCGGGCCTCCATCTCCGCGTACGGCTGGAACCAGGTGGGCAGTTGGCTCCGCAGCACCAGGCCGACCAGGCGCGAGAACACCCCGTCCGTGCCGAGTGCCGCGTCCAGGCGCTCCGAGAAGTCGCGGGTCGGCACCTTCTTCGTCGTCTCGATCTGGCCGATGAGCGAGCCCGTGCAGAAGATGATCTCGCCGAGCTGGCCCTGCCGCAGTCCGTGGGCCTCCCGCTGGCGGCGCAGCTCCCAGCCGTAGTAGTCGAGGGGGGAGGCGCTGGGGTCGAGCGACTGCACGTTGGCCACGGGGGGTGCCTCCAGCATTCAACGCCTGACGGCGTTCGTTTCAGGTCGTAGCCGAGGGTAATCAGCCGGCTGCACGCTGGTGACATGAATCACGTGAACGACACCCGGAACGGTGACGCGGAGGCGGTCTACCGTGCCGACCTGGCGATGGGGGAGCACTCCGCCCGTCATCTGCGCCGCATCCTGAGGCTGTACCTCAGCGGCTGGGGCCTGCTCGATGTGGCGGACGCGGCGGAGCTCGCCCTGACCGAGCTGATCGCCAACGTCGTGCGGCACGTTCCCGGCCGCCGTTGCCAGACCCTCATCTTCCTGCTCCCGGACGGGCGGGTGCGGGTGGAGGTCGCGGACGCCTCGCCCCGGCTGCCCCGCCCCGTCGTGGGGGACGCGCTGGACGAGGGCGGGCGGGGGCTGTCGCTGGTCGATGCCGTCACCGACGCCTGGGGCGTCGAGGTGCGGCCCGGCGGTGGCGGTAAGACGGTGTGGTTCGAGTGCGCTCAGCGGGATGCGGAGAGCTCCGCGAGCACCGCGTCGGTGAACGGCGTCCAGGCTTCGGCCGCCCACGGGCCGAACGCCCGGTCCGTCAGGGCGACGCAGGCCGCGCCCGCCACCGGGTCGATCCACAGGAAGGTGCCGGACTGGCCGAAGTGGCCGAAGGTGGCGGGGGACGACGAAAGTCCGGTCCAGTGAGGCGACTTGGAGTCGCGGATCTCGAAGCCGAGTCCCCAGTCGTTGGGGTTCTGGTGGCCGTAGCCGGGGAGCACGCCCTTGAGACCGGGGTGCACGACGGTCTGCGCCTCCAGGACCGTACGGGGGTCGAGCAGGCGCGGGGCCTGTACCTCCGCGGCGAACCGCACCAGGTCGTCGACGGTCGAGACGCCGTCCTTGGCGGGCGAACCCTCCAGGGTCGTCGACGCCATGCCGAGGGGTTCCAGCACCGCCTGCCGGACGTACTCGGGGAAGGGGATCTCCGTGGCCTTCGCGATGTGGTCGCCGAGCACCTCGAAGCCCGCGTTGGAATACAGCCTGCGGGTGCCGGCAGGCGCCGTGACCCGGTGCTCGTCGAAGGCTAGGCCGCTGGTGTGCGCGAGGAGGTGGCGGACGGTGGAGCCCTCGGGGCCGGCCGGTTCGTCCAGCTCGACGGCGCCCTCCTCGTAGGCCACCAGCGCCGCGTAGGCCGCCAGCGGCTTGGTCACCGAGGCCAGGGGGAAGCGGTGCGCGGTGGGGCCGTGGGCGCCCAGGAGCGTGCCGTCCGAGGTGACGACGGCGGCTGCCGCGGTGGGGACGGGCCAGTTCTCGATCATCGCCAGGCTGTGCATGCGTACGAGCCTATCGGGCGCCGGAAACGGGATCGCCACCCGTTTGCGCTTGCCTGGAGTGCACTCCAAGGTTCTAGCGTGGAGGCATGACGGTGATGGAGAGCATTTCCGCACGGACGGACACCTGCGCTTCCGCCCCGAAGGCGCATCCGCGCCCCGAGGGCCAGGACCGCTACACCATCAGCGAGGTCGTCGCCCACAGCGGGCTCACCGCCCACACACTGCGCTGGTACGAGCGGATCGGGCTGATGCCGCACGTCGACCGCTCCCACACGGGCCAGCGCCGGTTCAGCAACCGCGACCTGGACTGGCTGGCCTTCGTCGGCAAGCTGAGGCTGACCGGAATGCCGGTCGCCGACATGGTCAGATACGCCGAACTGCTCCGCGAGGGCGATCAGACCTTCGCGGAACGGCAGGAGTTGCTGGAGGCGACCCGACGAGACGTGAAGACGCGGATCGCGGAGCTCCAGGGAACCCTGGCCGTACTCGACTTCAAGATCGACTTTTATGGCGGCGCCCGTGCGGCGTCGGAAGGGGTCTGAGCGACATGAGTGACATCCGGAAGATCGCGACGGCGGAGCTCGGCACCGGAGGCCCGCGCGTCGGTGTGCAGGGGCTCGGCTGCATGGGGATCAGCGAGTTCTACGGGGAGACCGACGAGGCCGCCGCCCGGGACACCCTGGAGGCGGCACTCGAAGCCGGCGTGACGCTCTTCGACACCGCGGACGTCTACGGGCGCGGAGCCAACGAGGCGTTCCTCGCGCCGTTCGTCGGTGCGCACCGCGACGAGCTGACGCTGGCCACGAAGTTCGCCATCGAGCGGACCGACGACGAGCACTACCGGGGCGTGCGCAACGATCCCGCGTACATCCGCGATGCCGTCGAGGGCAGCCTGCGCCGGCTGAACACCGACGTCATCGACCTGTACTACATGCACCGCCGCGACCCGCTCGTCCCGCTCGCCGAATCGGTGGGCGCGATGGCCGAACTGGTGCGGCAGGGCAAGGTCAGGCAGCTCGGGCTGAGCGAGGTGACCGGGGACGAGCTCCGCGAGGCGCACGCCGTGCACCCGATCGCGGCCCTCCAGTCCGAGTGGTCGCTCTTCAGCCGGGACGTGGAGCGCAGCGCCGTGCCCGCCGCCGTCGAGCTCGGCGTGACGCTGGTGCCGTACTCCCCGCTCGGCCGGGGTTTCCTGACCGGGGCGTTCGCGGACGCGGTCAAGGATCTGGCGCAGGACGACTTCCGCAAGCACCAGCCGCGCTTCACCGGCGAGAACGCGAAGACCAACGCCGCCCTGCTGGAGCCGGTGCACAAGATCGCTGCCGCCCACGGCGCGACGGCCGCGCAGGTCGCCCTGGCCTGGGTGCAGCAGCGGGCACAGGTGCACGGTCTGACCGTGGTGCCGATCCCCGGCACGCGTAAGCGCAGCCGCCTGCTGGAGAACGTGGAGGCGACCCGGCTGACGCTGACGCAGCAGGAGTTGGAGCTCCTGGAGCCCATCGCGGGCCAGGTGGCCGGCGACCGTTACCCGGACATGAGCAACACGGCCACCGCACGCGAGTAGGCGGCCCCGGCTACATGCCCGCCGGCCGAGGAGGTCCTGGTGGTCCAGGCACTCCTCGACCGGCTCACCGCCGCCCGGAGACCGCAGGCCACCGGGATCCCCTTGCTCGGGCCCTCACGCAAGCCGGAGCGCGAAGACCGCGAAGCCCGCCGCGAGCAGCCCGGCCCCCGCCCGGCGGGCGTTTCCCGAGCGGCCGGACGCGGTGTCCCAGGGTGCCTCGAACCGGCGGGCGTACCGGGAGATGAGGAGGAGCAGGGCGGCGAACAGCGGCATCCAGGCCAGCCGGGCCAGGATCCAGCCGACCGAGTCCGGGCTCGTCGTCAGGCCCGGAACCACGCCGGCGAACGCCGCCGGGACCGCCGCGGCCAGCATCGCCGTCTGGTGCCAGCACAGGATCGTCATCGCCGACAGGTTGACCACCACCACGGGCGCCCACAGCGCGGGGCGGCGCAGCGCCCGGCCGATCCGGCCGTGCAGCAGGACCGCCGCACCGCTCTGTGCCGAGGCCAGGGCGAGAACCAGCAGCGACGGCGGATGCGAATTGGTCCGCGCCTCGCCCGGTACGCCGACCATCGACGCCGGGTAGTGGAGGACGAGCAGCAGCACGGCGAAAAGCGCGGTACCGCCGACGAGAAGGAGCCGGGCGCCGCGCCGGGGGAGGCGGCCCCCGCCCCAGGCGACGCCGAGTTGGTACGCGAAGAGCCAGCCGGGAAGGATGTTCAGCACGCCGAGCCAGGACGGCACGGCGTCCGCGTACGGCCCGTAGCGCAGGAAGTCGACCACGGCGACCGAGCCGATCAGCGGGGCCGCCGCCCAGCCGCCGAGCCGGCCGGCGAGACGCACGCAGTACGGCGCGAGTGCCGTGACCACGGCGTACACCCCGACGAACCAGAGCGGCTGGATCACCAGCTTCGCCCCCGTACGCAGGGTGGCCTCGGGCACACCGGCGGCGTACAGCACCGGGATCATCAGCGCCCACACGGCGCTCACACCGAGCACCGGTCTGCCGAGCCGGACCATCCGGGCGCGCAGCCACGCCCCGGTGGTGGACGGCCTGCGGTGGTAGGAGAGGACGGAGGCGTAGCCGCCGACCAGGAAGAAGACGCCCAGCATCTGGAGCACCCAGCTCACCGGGGAGAACACGGCGAACGCCGAGAGCGGGCTGGCGTTGTGCAGGGCGCCGTCGCCGTCCAGGGTGAATCCGCCGAGCAGCCAGTGACCGGCGGGTACGGCCATCAGCGCGAGGGCGCGCAGCCCGTCGACCGCACGGTCGCGGTGGGCGGGGGTGCCCGCGTCGATGCGGGAGACCAGCTGACGCACACTCATCGGGAGACCCCCTCGGCGATGGCGGCGAAGGCCCGGAGCGAGTCGGTGCCGGGAGCGAAGTACCCGGTGTGGCCCTCGGCGTCCTCGGCGGGCACCCGTCGCGCCCCGAACTCCTCGTCGGCCGGGTCGGCGCCGTGCCCGAGACCCGCCACCTCGACATGCGGTACGCCGTCGATCCAGTCGCTGTCGCCCTTGGCCGCCCAGACACGCGCGCCTGTGTGCAGGTCGTCCACGTCGTCGGCGCGCATCCCGGGGGAGCCGAGCACGACCAGATCCGTGGCGCCGAGCCCCGACGCCGCGAGCCCGCACACCACCGAGCCGTAGCTGTGGCAGAACACGACGGGCGCGGGCAGCCCGTCGGCCGCCAGTCCCGCCGTGAAGCGGGCCAGCCGCTCGGCCCCCGCCTCGGCCAGATCGCCGGTCGCCGCGTCCAGGCCGACGCCGACCGGGGTGGTGTAACCGGCCCAGGCGATCACCGCGCTGCCCGGGCCCGTCCCGGCGTACAGCGACTTCGCCATGCCCGCCGGGGTGCCGTACACGTCGCCGCGCCGGTCGAAGGTCCCGGCGTCGACGTCCGACCCGGGTACGACGACGGAAACATGACGTGCGGAGCGCAGGTCCCCGAACACCTCGGCGACCTGGCCGCGGCCTCGCGGATCGAACGCCAGGACCTGCCGGCCGGGTGCGGCGAGACGGGTGTAGCGGGGATCGCGAGAGGCTTGCAGGGCACGGGCGTTGGCGCGGTAGCGGAGCTCCAGGGGCGCCCCGTCCAGATTGCCGACCACCAGCGGGTGCCGCTCGAGCAGCTCCTGCTTTTCTGCCGCGCTCAACCCCCGGAAGAAAGCATGCACTTGTTGCGGGCTTGCGCGGGCGGGGTCGGGCAGCTCCCGCCCCAGGACCCCGTCGGCACGCCACGCGGTGCTGCCGGGCGGCGGCCCCGTCACCGCCCGCTGGGTGCCCCCGGACGCCCAGCCGGCTGTGCCCGCCACCACGGTCGTCGCCAGTGCGACCGCGGCCAGTGTCCTCGTGAACCGGCGCATCGTGTCCTCCCCCTACGGCGTGCGCACACCGTTCGGTGTGCAGGGGAGGAAGCTAGGAGGACGACGGGTGACAGGGCGTCAACCCACGGAGCCAACTGTCCGGTGCTACCGGAGTAGGGGGCGTACGGGGGGACAGCCCCACACGGCGCCGGGGGGATACCGCGAAGCTACGCGTCCCCCGGAGCGACCAGCCCCGACTCGTACGCGAAGATCACCGCCTGCGCCCGGTCCCGCAGACCGAGCTTGGCCAGCACCCGGCCGATGTGCGTCTTCACCGTCTGCTCGGCCAGCACCAGCCGTGCCGCGATCTCCTGGTTCGACAGACCCCGGGCGATCAGCTCCAGGACCTCCCTCTCCCGGGGAGTCAGGCCGTTCAGTCTCAGCGCGGGTCCGCCTGCCGGTGCGGCCCCGGGGCGCTGACGCGCGAAGTCCGCGATGAGCCGCCTCGTCACGGACGGGGCGAGCAGGGCGTCCCCGGCGGCCACGACCCGCACCG
The DNA here is from genome assembly GCF_001700505.1 of Streptomyces mutomycini. GTDB lineage: Bacteria > Actinomycetota > Actinomycetes > Streptomycetales > Streptomycetaceae > Streptomyces > Streptomyces mutomycini. Next base: position 23,381 of record NZ_MAPV01000099.1, on the reverse strand, counting down.
CCGAGATCAGGTCCGCCGGCGGCGCGTCCTTCAGGAGGAACCCGGACGCGCCGGCGCGCAGCGCCTCGTAGACGTAGTCGTCGACGTCGAAGGTGGTGAGCATCAGGACCTTCGGCCGGTGGACGACGCCCGCCGGCGGGGTCAACAGCTCGCGGGCGGCGGCCAGTCCGTCCATCTCGGGCATCCGGACGTCCATCAGGACGACATCCGGATGCACCGTCCTGCTGACCTCGACACCCCTGCGCCCGTCCGGGGCCTCGCCCACCACGTCGATATCGCTCTGCGCCGTCAGCAGCGCGGCGAACCCGGCCCGCACCATGGCCTGGTCGTCGACGATGATCACACGGATGGTCACGGTTCCTCCGGAGTCACGGGTGCCGAGGGCGGCCGGTTCGGCGGCAGCGGGAGCCGCGCGGCCACCCGGAAGCCACCGTCCGGCAGCGGGCCGGTGTCGAGTGTGCCGCCGGTCAACCGTACGCGTTCCCGCATGCCGACCAGCCCGTGTCCGGTCCCCGACGCCTCCAGCGGCGAACCGGGGCGCGGCGCACGGCCGTTGACGACCAGCACGGTCAGATGGCCGTCCTGTGCCGTGACCGACACCCGGGTCCCCGCCCCCGGCGCGTGCCGGACCACGTTGGCAAGAGACTCCTGCACGATGCGGTACGCCGACAGATCCACCGCCTGCGGTATCCCGCCCCGCTCCACCACCTCCGCCACGTCCGCCGCCATCGACAGCTCGGCCGGGAGCCCGGCGCGCACCGTCGCCTCCACCAGCTGCTGAACCCGGTCCAGACCTGGCTGCGGGGCCAGTTCGCCCCGGCTGCCGTCACTGCGCAGCACCGACAGCAGCCGCCGCATCTCCGTGAGGGACTCCCGGGCGCCGGCCGCGATCGACGCGAACTCCGCCCGTACCTCGTCGGACATCTGGCCGATCCGGTAGGGAGCCGAGTCCGCCTGGACGGTGATCACCGACATGTGGTGGGCGACCACGTCGTGGAGTTCGCGGGCGATCCGGGTGCGTTCCTCCAGCAGCGTCCGCTGCGCCCGCTCGGCCTCGCTGATCGTCTCCTGCTCGACGAGCCTGCGCTGAGCCTCGCTCCGCTCCCGTACGGCGGCGCCGATCACCAGCACCACCCCGCCGAGGACGAACAGCAGAAGCGCGCCACCGTCACTGTGGGAGGGCGCCGACAGGTGGAGCAGCAGCCCGGCCGATCCCGTCAGCAGCCAGACCCCGACCACGGTCCGCCTGCTCTCGCGCAGGCCGAGGGCCAGCAGTACGAAGAGGTATCCGATCATGACCGGCGGGGTCCACGGCCAGATGGTGTCAGGCCGCATCCCCTGCCCCAGCAGCACCAGGGCGCCCACGATGTCGGCGGTGAAGACGATCCACCAGGCCTGCAGCGGCCGGTGCGCCAGCATCAGCAGGGGCGCCGCCTGTCCGACGGCGAGGGCGCCGGCCAGCCCGCCGGGCACTCCGTAGTCGCCGGTCAGCACCTGGACCGTGACGGGGATGAAGACTGCCGCGAGGGCGAGCACGACCGCGTAGGGCAGCAGCCGCAGCCACCGGTGCGGCGAACCGGCGAGCAGCGGGGTCGGCGGATGGGACGCGTGGGACAGCCCGTGGGTCAGCTCGCGCAGATTGCGGCGTGCGGCGCTCAGCAGGCCGTCGGCGGGCGGGGAACCGGCGGGAGAGGGAGGCATGGTCGGGTCAGCGTAGGCGCGCGGGGTGCCGGGCGGCGTCATACCCGAGGCCCGATCGCGGGCCCCCGCCCCGTACCGGAGTAGGGGTGCGGGGCCGCCGGGCCGCCAGGACGCGTCCGGTGTGCGCCCCTGGTCACGCCTACAGCTCGGCGAGCAGCTCCGCCTTCTTCGCGCTGTACTCCGCGTCCGTCACCAGACCCGCCCGGTGCAGGTCCCCGAGGTGGTGCATCCGCACGGCGATGTCCGCCGGATCACGCCTCGCGCCGCCCACCGGGACGGGCGCTGTGGTGACGGGCACCGACTGCGTCCGGCGTACGGACTCCAGGACCGCCGCGGCGAAGGGCAGTGACTCGTGCACCGGCCCGTAGCCGAGGCCGAAGACGACGGAGGCGGGGTCCTGGTCCGGCTGGGTCTGGCCCACGGACGGCTCTCCCGGACTCGGGGCAGGGTCCGGTCCCGGGCCGCCCGTGTCGGCGCCGCGCGGCACCAGCCGGAGGTACCCCTCGAACGCCTCGGGAGAACGCCACTCGATCCCGCCCAGGTCCGCCACGGGGAACGTCTGGTCGCCCGCCTTCCACTTGGCGCTCGACGCACCCGTCCAGAACCACCGGAAGGAGACCAGTTCCCCGTCGAAGGCGGCCCGGCCGTCGTACGCCTTGAAGTGCATCGGCGCCTCGGGGGCCGCCACCAGGAAGGCATCGGCAGGCAGGGACGCCTCGGGACCGAGCACGGCGCGCAGCTCGTCGGCGTAGTACTCGGCGAGCGTCTCGCGTTCGGCGGGCAGCACCAGACGGTAGGGGTCGCTGCTCTCCTTCAGCTGCCCGGCCGCGGCCTGCAGCAACGGATCGGCACCGGGCCTCGGCACCGCGTGCAGGACCACCGTGCCCCGCTTGCCCGGGGTCAGCGTCACCGAGGCCAACGCCGCGTACGGTATGCGGCGTTCGCGCAGGCTCTGGAAGAGCCTCGGCGTACGGATTCCCCGTTCGAAGCGGATGAGCACGGAGTCGGTGTCGAACTCCCAGGTGGCATGAATTCCGGCCAGCACATCACCCATGTGCCTCATCGTATGTGGCACGGGCCCGCACGTCCCCCTTCGGTACAGGCGAAATCGGGCAGGCCGTTCGCCGCTCTCCACGCGCTCGGACGTTCTTCTACGCGCGTCAGGCCTCCGACTCGCCGGAGATCTCCCGGTGGCACGCGTCGTCGGCGCTCGCGCAGCTGACCGAGTCGTAGGCGCCGACGCCGATTGCGGCGAAATTGCTGAGGCTCTCCGTGCCCGGCTCGAAATAGCCGCTGTGCCCGATCGCACCGTTCGCCGACACGATCCGTGCGCCGAAGGACGGGTCGACCGGGTCGGCGCCGTGTCCGAGCCCGCCGACCGCCATGTTCGGTACGTCCTCGATCCAGTCGTCGCCGTCCCGCATCGCCCACACCCTGGCCCGGGTGTGCAGGCCTTCGGCGCTGTCCGCACGCATCCCGGGACTGCCCGCGACCACGATGTCGGACACCCTGGAGGGCAGCTCGTGCGCGGCCACGCCGCACAGCACGGATCCGTAGCTGTGGCAGAACAGCGAGACGTCCGAGGCGCCGGGCAGCGCCTGGACGAGGGCGTTGAGCCGCAGCGCGCCTTGCGTCGCGAGCCCGCCCAGCGCGGCGTCCATGCCGATGCCGGCGGGCGCCGTGTAGTCGGCCCACGCGATGACCGCCGTACGCGAACCGGGGCGGGCCGAGCGCTCTGCGCCGTACAGCGACTGCGCCATGCCCACGGGCGCGGCGTTCTTCTTGGTGCCGGTGCGCTCCAGCGTCAGAAGATTCGTGTCGACCCCGGGCACGACGACGGAGACACGCTCGGCCCGGTCGAGGTCGCCGAAGACCTCGGCGGCCCGGCCGCGGCCCGACGGGTCGAAGGTGAGGATCTGCCGGTCACCGGCGAGCAGGGAACGGAAACGGCCCAGCCGCAGCAGGGCCTGATGGCGCCCGTCCGGAGAGAGCCGCGTGTCCTGAGTCCGCTGTTCCTCGGCCGATTCCGCATGCTCCAGGGCATGGCGGTTGGCTCTGTAGCGCAGGGCGACCGGTGCGCCGTTCAGATTCCCCACCACCAGCGGGTACTTGTCGGCCAGAGCGACCTGCTGGCCCGCCGTGAGCGTCGCGAAGAAGTGCGCCAGGCGGTTCGCCGGGGCGCTCACATCAGGAAGGGTGTGACCAGCTATACGGTCCTTCGCCCAGGAAGCGAGCGCGGTCTCGCGCGGCGCGGCGGCGTGCTGATGACGCACGGCGGTCCATCCGGTGGTCGCCAGCATCACGAACACGACCGCGATGGCGAGCAGAGCGCGCCATGCGGTGATCGTGGGGGAGGAGTCGAAGGAAGTCACTGCGCCCCACCCTAGAAGACGTGCGCGCGGCGTCGTCGCACGGGTGACACGGATCACTCGACCGCGGGGAATTGACCGTCCGTCTCCTACTCTCCGTGTGTGCCGGTGTCACGCTCCGGTGCGCCGGAGGCCCGCCGGTCACTCGAAATGGCCCGGGGAGCCAGGGCATTGTGAGTTCGGCCATGCCGGGCCGGTGAGGAGTGCGGCACAGTTGTGCGGTTCGCTCAAGGGTGCACCCATGAGGCGTGCCGGTTCCCGGAGAGTGGCAGGTCCGGGCCGGTCCAGGTGGAGTTCGGCCGGCCCGCGGAGCATGGCCGCCCCGGCGTGTCCGCTCCCGCGTCCCTCCGTCGGTACCGCGACTGCCCGGCGGTCGCATCATCCCGGAGAGCGCGGCGGCGGCCGTCCGGGGGGTGCTCCGCCTCAGGGTTGAAAACTTCACTCTCCGCAATCGCGGAGCTGTCCGCTGCGGCAGGCTCACGTGCCGCAGCACGGGGCGGCGTGCGGCGGCGGGGTCGATTCGGTCATCCAGTGGGCGGGCATCCGGAGTTCGCTCATTATGTTCCTTTTTATGGTTTTCGTGAGGTGCCTCTGGCGCTTGTGGAGGACTCGTGCATCGCCCCGAAAGGGGCCTTTGTGGTGGGACGTTGACGCGACTTCGCGAGGACGCGTGGCGCCCCGCCGTGGATCGAGACGAAGATCCCGGGCGTCGCCCATGACACGTTCGTGTCGGGCATGGGCTCGGCCTTCATGGGCGCCGGCCACGCCTGATCCCCGGCGAGACCCGGCCGCCCGGGGCGGCCCCCGGGGCGCCGGACGTCAACACAGCGCGTCCGGGGGCCCCGACGGGCGGGTCCGGCGGGGCCGTCGCCTATCAGGGTGGTCCGCCGCCCGGCCCCTTCCCGGCCCGTACCCGCGCAGGTCAGAGTGCCGACATGGCGAGCCGCCCGGCTCGCTCGACCACGGGGGTTCATCCACCATGCGCACGACCGTTCTCGCCGCCGCCCTGGCGGCCACCGCACTCGTCCCGGCCACCGCTCCGTCCTCCGGCGCCGCACCGGCCGCCCACCACGGGCCCACCGCACAGGAACGCTCCCGCAGCGCCCCGCAGGCCGCACCTGCCGGTCTCGCGCCGTGCGGCGCCGGGCAGCTCTGCCTCTGGGCGAGGCCCGACTTCTCGGGGGCCGCGCAGGTCCACGAACTGTCCACCGTTGACATCGAGAGCTGCGTCCCGCTCCCGGCCGGCCGCAGCGCCCAGGCACTCGTCAACCGCACCGGACGCCCGGTCACGACCTACCAGTCGGCCGAGTGCGGGGAGACCGGCGAATTCGAGACGTACCCGGGCGGCGGCACCTGGGTACCCCGGTCGCCGTACACGGTCAGGGCCTTCAAGATCTGGGAGAGCTGAGGGCGGAACGCCGAAGGGCGGCGGACCGTGTGGCCCGCCGCCCTTCTGCCGGAACCGTGCGTTCCTTACGCGTCACCGCCGGCCGGGCCGGAGCCGGCAGCGGCCACGTTCAGCAGCTCGTAGCGGTCGAGCGCCGTCTTCAGCGCCGAACGGTCGATCTTGCCTGCCTTCGCCAGTTCGGTCAGCACCGCCAGCACGATCGACTGCGCGTCGATGTGGAAGAAGCGGCGGGCCGCACCCCGGGTGTCGGCGAAGCCGAAGCCGTCCGCGCCCAGCGACTGGTACGCACCGGGCACCCAGCGCGAGATCTGGTCCGGCACGGAACGCATCCAGTCCGAGACCGCCACGAACGGGCCCTCGGACCCGGAGAGCTTCTCCGTCACGTACGGGACGCGCTGCTCCTCCTCCGGGTGGAGCAAATTGTGGCGCTCCACCTCCACGGCCTCACGGCGCAGCTCGTTCCAGGAGGTCGCCGACCACACGTCCGCCTTCACGTTCCACTCGTCGGCGAGGATCTGCTGGGCCTCGACCGCCCACGGGACCGCGACGCCCGACGCCATGATCTGGGCCGGGATCTGGCCCTTCTCGCCGCTGCGGTAGCGGTGCACGCCCTTGAGGATGCCCTCGACGTCCACGTCGGCGGGCTCGGCCGGGTGCTGGATCGGCTCGTTGTAGACGGTGAGGTAGTAGAAGACGTCCTCGGCGGCCTCGCCGTACATCCGGCGCAGACCGTCCTTCACGATGTGCGCGATCTCGTACCCGAACGCGGGGTCGTAGGAGACACAGGCCGGGTTCGTCGACGCCAGCAGCTGCGAGTGGCCGTCCGCGTGCTGGAGGCCCTCACCCGTCAGCGTCGTACGGCCGGCCGTCGCGCCCAGCACGAAGCCGCGCGAGAGCTGGTCGGCCATCTGCCAGAACTGGTCACCGGTGCGCTGGAAACCGAACATCGAGTAGAAGACGTACACCGGGATGAGCGGCTCACCGTGTGTGGCGTATGCCGAACCCGCGGCGATCAGCGAGGCGGTGCAGCCCGCCTCGGAGATGCCGTCGTGCAGCATCTGGCCGGTCGGCGACTCCTTGTACGCGAGCAGCAGCTCGCGGTCCACCGACTCGTACTGCTGACCCAGCGGGTTGTAGATCTTCGCACTCGGGAAGAAGGCGTCCATCCCGAAGGTGCGGTACTCGTCGGGCGCGATCAGCACGAAACGCTTGCCGATCTCCTTGTCCCGCATGAGGTCCTTCAGGATGCGGACGAACGCCATGGTCGTGGCGATCGACTGCTGGCCCGAGCCCTTCTTCGCGGTCGCGTACGCCTTCTCGTCCGGAAGGGGCAGCGGCTTCGCCCGCACCACCCGCGTCGGGACGTAGCCGCCCAGACCCTGGCGGCGGTCGTGCATGTACTGGATCTCCTCCGAGTCGCGGCCCGGGTGGTAGTACGGCGGGTTGCCGTCCTCCAGCTGCTTGTCCGCGATCGGGATGTGCAGGCGGTCACGGAAGCGCTTGAGGTCGTCCGCCGTGAGCTTCTTCATCTGGTGGGTCGCGTTGCGGCCCTCGAAGTTCGGTCCGAGCGTCCAGCCCTTGACCGTCTGCGCCAGGATCACGGTCGGCTGGCCCTTGTGGGCCTTGGCCGCCGCGTACGCCGCGTAGACCTTCCGGTGGTCGTGACCGCCGCGCCCCAGGTGCAGGATCTGCTGGTCGGACATGTCCTTGACCATGTCGCGCAGCCGCGGGTCGTCACCGAAGAAGTGATCGCGGATGTACGCCCCGGTCTCGGTGGCGTACGTCTGGAACTGGCCGTCCGGGGTGGTGTTCAGCTTGTTGACCAGGATGCCCGTGCGGTCCTGCGCGAGCAGCGGGTCCCAGCTGCGGTCCCAGACCAGCTTGATGACGTTCCAGCCGGCGCCGCGGAACTGCGACTCCAGCTCCTGGATGATCTTTCCGTTGCCGCGCACCGGGCCGTCGAGGCGCTGCAGGTTGCAGTTCACGACGAAGGTGAGGTTGTCCAGGCCCTCGCGGGCGGCGATGGAGAGCTGGCCGAGCGACTCCGGCTCGTCCATCTCGCCGTCACCCAGATAGGCCCAGACGTGCGACTTGGAGGTGTCGGCGATGCCGCGCGCCTCCATGTAGCGGTTCATCCGGGCCTGGTAGATCGCGCCGAGCGGGCCGAGGCCCATCGAGACGGTCGGGAACTCCCAGAAGTCGGGCATGGACCGCGGGTGCGGATAGCTGGACAGGGCGTGCCCGGCCTTCGACTTCTCCTGGCGGAAGCCGTCCAGCTGGGCCTCGCTCAGCCGGTCGAGCAGGAACGCGCGGGCGTAGATCCCGGGGGACGCGTGCCCCTGGAAGAAGATCTGGTCGCCGCCCAGGCCGTCGTCCTTGCCCCGGAAGAAGTGGTTGAAGCCCACGTCGTACAGCGAGGCGGAGGAGGCGAAGGTGGCGATGTGGCCGCCGACACCGATCCCGGGACGCTGGGCGCGGGAGACCATCACCGCGGCGTTCCACCGGGTCGCGTTGAGGACCTTGCGCTCGATCTCCTCGTCGCCGGGGAAGAACGGCTCGTCCTTCGTGGCGATCGTGTTCACGTAGTCGGTGCTGCGCATCTCGGGCACGGCGACGCGCTTCTCGCGCGCACGCTCGATGAGCCGGAGCATCAGGTAGCGGGCACGCTCACGGCCGCGCTCGTCGACGGCGGCGTCGAGGGAGTCGAGCCATTCCTGGGTCTCTTCAGGATCGAAGTCCGGGACCTGGCTCGGAAGGCCGCCAATGATGATCGGGTTGCGATCGGATCCGGAAGCCACGCTGTTCCTTAGCTGTTCGGTGGTGCTCTTCGGGGCCTGGTTGCGGCGAACGTACCCCCGGGATGGCTGCTGTACGCCGCCTCCATCGTGTACCGCGAGGACCGCAAACGTCATCTCTACTGTGGGGTAACACAAGGTTGCCGGGCGCCGTGTCCGGGAACGGGTATCAGCAGCACGAGGGCGGTCCCGCCCAAACCGCAACCATACGCCCAACCCGGCCAAGCGTTCCCAAAGCCCGTTCGAATCCGAATGGCGGAGCGAAACGGCATAAGCTGAGGAAGGACGTAAAGGGTCCGGACACCACTTCCGGCCCCGCAGGAGACATGCCGGCAGTTGCGGTGACGTGGCAGGGAACGTCACCGTTTAGGCGGTCTCGGACGCCGGGTACTTGCGCGATTCGCCGAGCCCGTGTGGACTACGGCCAACGCCCCGCGCACGCGCGTGGCTGAAGCATTTTCCGAAACATGATCAGGAGGCAACCCGTGAGCGCGACCGCGGACCACGCGGAGGAACGGACCAACACGGCCGCAAGGCTTGGGTTCGAACCCGGACAGGTGGTCCAGGAGATCGGCTACGACGACGACGTCGAGCAGGAGCTCCGTGAGGGCATTGAGGCCACAATCGGCCAGGAACTCGTCGACGAGGACTACGACGACGTCGCTGACGTCGTCCTGCTCTGGTTCCGCGACGAGGACGGCGACCTTACGGACGCGCTGGTGGATGCCATTGGTCTGATCGAGGACGGTGGGGCGGTCTGGCTGCTGACGCCCAAGACCGGCCGAGACGGATACGTCGAGCCGAGCGACATCAACGAGGCTGCCCAGACAGCTGGTCTCGCCCAGACCAAGAGCATCAGCGCGGGCAAGGACTGGACGGGCAGCCGTCTGGTCACCCCCAAGGGGGCCCCGGCCAAGCGCTGAGAGCACGTTCATCACCCGAGGACCCCCGACGGCACCACGCGCCGCCGGGGGTCCTCGTACGTGCGCGCACGGGCCTGCCGGGTACGTGACCGCACGGGCATGCCGACATTTCGCGGGGCCGCTGCGTAGGGTGGGTCTCACCCGGACGGCCCAGGCCGGGGAAGTGCGACGTTCGTGAAAGGACGCGTTTTCACATGGCGATCGAGGTCGGCACGAAGGCTCCGGATTTCGAGCTGAAGGACAACCACGGACGGACCGTGAAGCTCTCTGACTTCCAGGGTTCCCACGGTGCCAAGAACGTGGTGCTGCTCTTCTACCCCTTCGCCTTCACCGGCGTCTGCACAGGGGAGCTGTGCGCGCTCCGCGACGAGCTGCCGAGGTTCGAGAACGACGACACCCAGCTGCTCGCCGTCTCCAACGACTCGATCCACACCCTGCGCGTCTTCGCCGAGCAGGAGGGCCTCGAGTACCCGCTCCTGTCGGACTTCTGGCCGCACGGGGAGACCTCGCGGGCGTACGGCGTCTTCGACGAGGACAAGGGCTGCGCGGTGCGCGGCACCTTCGTCATCGACAAGCAGGGCGTGGTCCGCTGGAGCGTCGTCAACGGCCTGCCGGACGCGCGTGACCTGAACGACTACATCAAGGCGCTCGACTCGATCTGATCCGGGGCGTCCGGGGACCGGCTCCGTCCGTTTCCCGAGGCCCTCCCGGGAGCCGGGCCCCGCGTGTGATCCGGGGCCCGGGATGTGGGGGATCCGGGGTTTGCGGCCTCCCGTATCAGGGGATCTCCTGGCGGCGACCGGCCAAAAGCCTGTTTTGGCCGGGAACCGGTCACTAGGATCCAATCGTTGATCCGATGCCAACGCACGACGGGGGCGCTGGTGTCTGCCGGCCCTCTCAATACTTTTGGAGGACTCGTGGGAGTCAGCCTCAGCAAGGGCGGCAACGTCTCGCTGACCAAGGCCGCGCCGAACCTGACCGCGGTCATCGTCGGTCTGGGCTGGGATGCCCGGACCACCACCGGCGGTGACTTCGACCTCGACGCCAGCGCGCTGCTGACGAACGCCGAGGGCAAGGTCGGAAGCGACGGGAATTTCGTCTTCTTCAACAACCTCAAGAGCCCCGACGGCTCGGTCGAGCACACCGGTGACAACACCACCGGTGAGGGCGAGGGCGACGACGAGGTCATCAAGGTCAACCTGGCCGGTGTCCCGGCCGACGTCGACAAGATCGTCTTCCCGGTCTCGATCTACGAGGCCGAGAGCCGTCAGCAGAGCTTCGGCCAGGTGCGCAACGCGTACATCCGCGTGGTGAACCAGGCCGACAACAGCGAGCTCGCCCGCTACGACCTGAGCGAGGACGCCTCGACGGAGACCGCCATGGTCTTCGGCGAGCTCTACCGCAACGGCGCGGAGTGGAAGTTCCGCGCCATCGGCCAGGGGTACGCCTCGGGTCTGCGCGGCATCGCGCAGGACTTCGGCGTCAACGTCTGAGCCGGTCCGGAGGACCCTCCGGACACCTCAGGACCCATCGCGTCCGGCGCCGCACCCGTGCGGCGCCGGACGTTCTCGGCAGGGCACCCCGCGTCCGTCAGGCGTCCGTGCCGAGCCGGAAGACCGTCCATCGACTCGGGGAGGACACACCATGGGCGTCACGCTCGCCAAGGGAGGCAACGTCTCCCTCTCCAAGGCCGCACCCAATCTCACTCAGGTGATGGTCGGGCTCGGCTGGGACGCACGATCCACGACGGGAGCCGACTTCGACCTCGACGCCAGCGCACTGCTGTGCCAGTCGGGCCGGGTCCTCGGAGACGAGTGGTTCGTGTTCTACAACAACCTCACCAGCCCCGACGGCTCCGTCGAGCACACCGGCGACAACCTCACGGGTGAGGGCGACGGCGACGACGAGTCCGTCATAGTGAACCTCACCCAGGTGCCGGCGCACTGCGACAAGATTCTTTTTCCGGTCTCGATCCATGAAGCCGACAATCGCGGGCAGAGCTTCGGTCAGGTCAGCAATGCCTTCATCCGCGTGGTGAACCAGGCGGACGGTCAGGAGCTGGCGCGGTACGACCTCAGCGAGGACGCGTCGACGGAGACGGCGATGATCTTCGGCGAGCTCTACCGCTACGGCGGGGAGTGGAAATTCCGTGCAGTCGGACAGGGGTACGCGTCGGGGCTCCGGGGCATCGCTCTAGACTTCGGGGTCAACGTTTCGTAAAGCCGCGCACGGCGCGGGGGAGCCCCGTACTCACCGGGGGAGACCCTTACACACATGATGGGGTAGCCAGTGGTTCTGAAAACCTTCGGCTGGTCGTTCGCGGTTACCGCGCTCGGCCTGGTCGCAGCGGTGTTCTACGGGGGGTGGCAGGCATTCGGCATCGTCGCGATCCTGTCGGTCCTGGAGATCTCGCTGTCCTTCGACAACGCGGTGATCAACGCCGGAATCCTGAAGAAGATGAGTGCCTTCTGGCAGAAGATCTTCCTCACCATCGGTGTGCTCATCGCGGTCTTCGGTATGCGGCTGGTCTTCCCCGTCGTGATCGTGGCCATCAGTGCCCAGCTCGGACCCATCGAGGCCATTGACCTCTCGTTCAATGACCCCGACCGGTACAAGGAACTGGTGACGGACGCCCACCCGTCCATCGCTGCGTTCGGCGGCATGTTCCTGCTCATGATCTTCCTCGACTTCATCTTCGAGGACCGCGACATCAAGTGGCTCGGCTGGCTGGAGCGCCCGCTCGCCAAGCTCGGCAAGGTCGACATGCTGTCGGTCTGCGTCGCGCTCATCATCCTGCTGATCACGGCCATGACGTTCGCGACCCAGGCCCACCAGCACGGCGGCGGTCACGCGAACAAGGCGGAGACCGTCATGCTCTCGGGCATCGCCGGTCTGATCACGTACCTCGTCGTCGGCGGTCTCTCCGGATTCTTCGAGAACAAGCTCGAAGAGGAGGAGGAGCGTGAGCACGAGGCCGAGGAAGAGGCCAGGAAGGCCGGCAAGCCGGTCTCCGGTGTCGTCCTCGCGGGCAAGGCCGCGTTCTTCATGTTCCTCTACCTCGAGGTCCTCGACGCGTCCTTCTCGTTCGACGGTGTCATCGGCGCCTTCGCCATCACCAACGAGATCGTGCTGATGGCCCTCGGCCTCGGTATCGGCGCCATGTACGTCCGTTCACTCACCGTGTACCTGGTCCGCCAGGGCACGCTGGACGACTACGTCTACCTGGAGCACGGCGCGCACTACGCGATCGGCGCGCTGTCGGTCATCCTGCTCGTCACCATCCAGCACGAGATCAACGAGCTGATCACGGGCATGGTCGGTGTCGTGCTGATCGGCTGGTCCTTCTGGTCCTCGGTCCGGCGCAACAAGCGGCTCGCGGCGGCCGGCGGCGACGGCGGCGACGGCACGGATTCCAAGGCGGAAGTCTCCTCCGGGGTGTGACCCGGTAGGGAATGAGGAACGCTCTCTCTGCGGGGCGGCCCACGGCGGCGGTTCTCCGGGAACACCCGGACCCGGCCCGGTGGCCGCCCCGCAGTGGCGTGGGCCGTACAGCAGGGGCGGGCGGCACTTACCGATACATGTGGGGGTTGGGATGGCCTTCTGGGACGGCCTGTTTCCGCGGCGGGCGTCGCAGTTCGAGTCGGGTAACTCCGTGACGAACGCGATCGTGCTCTCCAAGCGCAACGCCACGGTCTCGCTGAACAAACAGGGCGCGTTGTCGGGCAACCTGCGCGTCAACCTGTCGTGGCGGATGCGTACGTCGGACATCGGCGGCAGGTCGCGGCAGAGCGGCCGGCTGCTGCGTCCGCTGAAGCTCTTCCAGCCCGACGTCGTCCAGGCGCACACCCAGGGCATGGTCAACGTCGACCTCGACCTGGGCTGCATGTACGAACTGGCGGACGGGACCAAGGGCGTCGTGCAGCCCCTGGGCAACCTCATCGGCGACCTGAACGCCTCGCCGTACATCAGGCTCAGCGGAGACGACCGTTTCGGAGCGCCGTCGGGCGAGACCGTCTACGTGAACCTCGACAAGCGCGACGAGATCAAGCGCCTGCTGTTCTTCGTATACATCTACGACCAGACCCCGGCCTTCGACCGTACGCACGCCAAGGTGACGCTCTACCCGGGAAACGGGCCGCGCATCGAGATCGAGCTGGACGAACGGGCCCCGCAGGCCCGCTCCTGCGCGGTCTTCACGGTGGAGAACGTCAAGGGCGAGCTGATCGTGCGCCGCGAGGTGAAGTTCGTGTACGGCTTCCAGTCCGAGCTGGACCGGATGTACGGCTTCGGTATGCAGTGGGGACGCGGCTACAAGACGCGGGCCTGAGTGCGTCCCGTCAAGGGCGGCCGCGCCTCCGGTTCACGACCGGAGGAACTGCGGGCCCTGCGGGGGAAGCACGAAATTCGGGTCGGCGGCGTGTGCCGCCGCCGCTGCGGGCTGCGGGTAGCCGTACGCCGGCTGGGCCGCGGGCTGGGGATAGCCGTAGGCGGGCTGTGGGGCCGCGGTGGGCGGTTGCGGGTAGCCGTAGGCGGGCTGGGGCGCCACGGGCGGCTGCGGGTACCCGTAGGCGGGCTGCTGGTGCTGGACCGTGGCCTGCGAGTCCGGCGCGGGGGCCTCCGGGGCGGGCGGGAAGGACGCGGACGGATCGGGAGCGCCGGGCACGGCCGCCGGGCCGGGCTCGGAGGCCGCCTCGGCCTCGTCCACCGAGATCCCGAAGGCGGTGGCCAGTCCGACCAGGCCCGTCGGGTATCCCTGCCCCACCGCCCGGAACTTCCAGCCGTCGCCGCGCCGGTACAGCTCGCCGCAGATGACCGCGGTCTCCTCGCCCGTCTCGGCCCGCACGTCGAAGACCGCGAGCGGCTCACCGTCGGCGGACGCCGCGTCGTACAGCGATATCCGCAGGTCCGTCACCCGCTCGAACGCCGCCTCGTCGCAGGACGCGGCGATGACCACCTGGTCCACGGAGGGGTCGAGCGAGGAGAGGTCCGCCTCGATCGTGTCCGTGATCCCCTCGGGACCGCTGCGCTTGGGCAGGCGCCGCACGAGGCCCGAAGGGTGCCGCGGCTGGTTGTAGAAGACGAAGTCCTCGTCGGAACGCACCCGGCCGGAGGGATCGATCAACAGGGCGGAGGCGTCCACGTCGGGGACCCCGGCGCCCGGGGTCCAGCGCAGCACGGCCCGTACGGCCATGGCGTCGAGAGGGACGTTCGAGCCCTTCAGCATCGCGTGCGTCATGGCGGTCATCCTGCCTGCTGGAGGGGCGTCCGGACAACGCGGGGGTACGGAACAGTAGGCCAGGCACGGTTCGCGAGGAGCACGCAGGCGCGCCGTGCGCGGTGTGAGATACGCCGGGGACACCCGAAGTTCATATGGCCGGGGAACCGGCGACACCGGTCCGAACGTACTATTACCGGCCATACGTTTATCCGGTCTCTATGGCAGTACGGGGGAACCACATGCGTCATTTCGGGCACATCTCGCCGACTGTCCGGGAGAGTCTGTTCTTCAGGGAGCCCTGCGAATTCGACGCGGCTTCCTCCTCCCACCTGCTCTCGGTGGCGCTGGGCGCCACGCTCTACAGCCCCGCGACGCGGCCCAGGCTCGCCGACGACGTGATCAAGCAGACCGGTCAGGGCGTCGTCTCCATGGTGCTCTGCCTGGAGGATTCCATCGACGACGCCGAAGTGGTCGGAGCCGAGGCCAACCTGGTCCGGCAGTTCGCCGACCTCCACGCGCGGAACGCCGATGTGCCGCTGCTCTTCGTCAGGGTCCGCGAACCGGAGCAGATCACCGACCTCGTGCGGCGGCTCGGAAGCTCCGTCCGATTGTTGTCCGGATTCGTACTACCCAAATTCACGGAAGAGCGGGGCGAGCTCTTCCTGGAAGCTCTCACCGCGGCCGAAGCGGACAGCGGACACCGGCTGTTCGCGATGCCCGTCCTCGAATCTCCCGAGCTGCTGCATCTGGAGACCAGGGGCGAGACGCTCCGGGGAATCGCCCGCACCGTCGACAAGTACCGCGAGCGGATCCTGGCACTGAGGCTCGGTGTCACCGACTTCTGCTCCGCCTACGGTCTGCGCCGGGCCCCCGACATGACGGCGTACGACGTCCAGATCGTCGGGGCCGTCATCGGCGACGTCGTCAACATGCTGGGCCGGGCGGACGGCACCGGCTTCACCATCACCGGGCCCGTCTGGGAGTACTTCCGCCTCCAGGAGCGGATGTTCAAGCCCCAGCTGCGCCGCAGCCCCTTCATGGGGCAGGCCGAGGAGCTGCGCGCCGCGCTCATCGAGCACGACCTCGACGGGCTGCTGCGCGAGATCGATCTGGACCGGGCCAACGGACTGCTGGGCAAGACCTGCATCCACCCGTCGCACGTCCTGCCCGTGCACGCGCTGTCCGTCGTCAGCCACGAGGAGTACACCGACGCGCAGGACATCCTGCGGCCGGAGCGGGGCGGCGGCGGAGTGCTGCGCTCCGCGTACACGAACAAGATGAACGAAGTGAAGCCCCACCGCGCCTGGGCCGAGCGGACCCTGCAGCGGGCCGAGGTCTTCGGAGTCGCACGCGAGGACGTCGGCTTCGTGGAGCTCCTGGCCGCCGGCGTGACGGCCTGAGCACGGACATGGACGAACGTGGGCGGGCACACGAGCCCCTACGGGAAGAAGAGGCAGTGGACGTGGAGTGGTCGGGTAACTGGGTCGCGGAGCGGCTCGGGGTAGAGCTCGCAGGCGACGGGGAGATCCGGGAGCTGCTGGGCCTCGCCCTGCGCCGCAACCCGAAGCGGGCCCATCTGCTCGTGTCGAACATCCTGGGAAAGCACGTGCCGCAGCGGCCGTCCGTGGTCCACGGTGCGGGCTTCGAGCTCGGCGAACGGGTACGCGACCTCCTGGGCGAGGCGGAGGCCCGACGCGCGGTGGTCCTCGGCTACGCGGAGACGGCGACAGGCCTCGGCCACGCCGTCGCGGACGGGCTCGGGGTGGCCACGTACCTCCACTCGACCCGGCGCCCCGTCGCCGGGGTCGCGCAGGCGGGCGGCTTCGAGGAGGCGCACTCGCACGCCACCTCCCACCTGCTGCTGCCCGAGGACCCGGACCTGCTGGACGCCACCGCCGAGGGCTCGCCGCTGGTCCTGGTCGACGACGAGTTCTCCACCGGCAACACCGTGCTCAACACCGTCAGGGCGCTCCACGCCCGCTACCCCCGGGACCGGTACGTCATCGTCGCCCTGGTGGACATGCGGTCCGAGGCCGACCAGGGGAGGCTCGCCGAATTCGCCGAGGAGATCGGAGCCCGCGTCGACCTGGTGGTGCGTGCCCGTGGCACCGTGCGCCTGCCGGACGGGGTCCTGGAGAAGGGCCGGAGCCTGGTGGCCGCGCACGAGGCCGACGACACCGCGGGCGAACCGCCGGCGCCGCGGTCCGCCCCGGCACGCGTCACCCTCGACTGGCCGGCCGGCGTACCCGACGGCGGGCGCCACGGCTTCACCCCCGTGCACCGGGCGGCCCTGGAAGCCGCGCTCCCGGCCATGGCCGGGAGCATCGCCGACGCCCTCGGAGATGCCCGGCGGGTACTCGTCCTCGGCTTCGAGGAGCTGATGTACGCGCCGCTGCGGCTCGCCACCGCGCTGGAGGACGCCACCACGGCCGACGTCCGCTACTCCACCACCACCCGCTCACCCGTCCTCGCCGTGGACGACCCCGGCTACGCGATACGCAGCCGTCTCGTCTTCCCGGCCCACGACGACCCCGCCGACGGGGCGGGGGACCGGTACGCCTACAACGTCGCCGGGGCCGGCTTCGACGCCGTCGTCGCCGTCGTCGACTCCACCGCGGACACCCCGGCGCTGCACGCCCCCGACGGACTGCTGGCTCGGCTCGCCGGGCACACCGACCAGGTACTGCTCGCGGTCGTCCCGTCGTACGTCCCGTCGCCCACCGCGGACGGACCGGCGTCGCCGGACCCCGACACGGTCCGGTCGCCGGCCTCGCAAAGGCAGGAAGACGCCATGCTGCCCGAACCCCTCCGGGGCCCCGACTTCTCCTCCTACGCGGCGGACGACGTCGGCTGGCTCCTCCAGGACCTCTCGGACACGCCCCTGGAGGCGCCCACCGAGGAGCGCGAAGAGGCGATCCAGAGCGGCGGCGCGCACTACGCCGAATCGCTGCCCGTCGAATACCAGCCGAGCCCCCAGTACCAGGAGCTGTTCAAGGCCGCCCTGGACACCTCGGCGGCCCGTATCGCCCGGGCCGTCGGCACCGTCACCGAGACCGTCCTCGCCGAACGGGGCCCCCGCCCCGTCCTGGTCTCACTCGCCCGGGCCGGCACCCCGGTCGGCGTCCTCATGCGCCGATGGGCCCAGCACCGGCACGGCCTCGACCTTCCGCACTACGCCGTCTCCATCGTCCGGGGCCGCGGCATCGACGCCAACGCCCTGCGCTGGCTCGCCGCCCACCACGACCCGGCGGACGTCGTCTTCGTCGACGGGTGGACCGGGAAGGGCGCCATCACCCGCGAACTCGCGGCGGCGCTCGAGGACTTCGGGGGCTTCAACCCGGAGATCGCCGTACTGGCCGACCCGGGTGGCTGTGTGCGGACCTACGGCACGCGCGAGGACTTCCTCATCCCGTCCGCCTGCCTCAACTCCACGGTGTCCGGGCTGATCTCCCGTACGGTCCTGCGCGCGGACCTGGTCGGCCCGCACGACTTCCACGGCGCGAAGTTCTACCGTGAACTCGCCGGCACCGACGTCTCCGGCCTGTTCCTCGACACGGTCGCCGCCCGCTTCGACGAGGTCGCCGACGCCGTGGACGCCGAGGCCAAGGAACTGCTCGCCGCGGACCGCGCCCCCACCTGGGAGGGCTGGGCCGCCGTGGAGCGGATCAGCGAGGAGTACGGCATCCACGACGTGAACCTGGTGAAGCCCGGCGTAGGCGAGACGACCCGGGTGCTGCTGCGCCGCGTTCCCTGGAAGATCCTGGCCAAGCGGGGGGCCGGCGCCGACCTCGACCACGTACGGCTGCTCGCCGAGCAGCGCGGCGTCCCGGTCGAGGAGGTCGGAGAACTCCCTTACACCTGCGTCGGGTTGATCCACCCCAAGTACACCCGCGGCGCCACCGGCGCGGACGGCACGGCGGTGACGGAGAAGTGAGCGAAACCGTGAGCACACCCGTGAACGCGCCTCTGGACGCCCCCGCGCCCGAGCCCATGAAGGAGGCCCCCGTGCACGGGACCCCGGACGCCCCCGTGACTCTGGTGGCCAGTGACCTCGACCGCACCCTCATCTATTCGGCGGGGTCCCTCCAGCTGACCATGCCGGACGAGCAGGCCCCGCGCCTGCTCTGTGTGGAGGTGTACGGCCACGCCCCCCTCTGCTACATGACGGAGACGGCCGCCGCGCTGCTCGACGAACTGGCCCGCACCACGGTGTTCGTCCCGACCACCACCCGGACCCGGGAGCAGTACGGGCGCATCCACCTGCCAGGCCCCGCCCCCCGGTACGCCATCTGCGCCAACGGCGGACACATCCTGGTCGACGGCGTCTCCGACCCCGGCTGGCACGACCACGTGCTCCGCCGGATCGCCGGCGAGTGCGCCTCCCTCGCCGAGGTCCGCGCCCACCTCCAGGCCGCTGCCGACCCCGCCTGGCTGCTCAAGGAACGGGTCGCGGAAGACCTCTTCGCCTACCTCGTCGTCGACCGCGCCGCGCTTCCCGAGGGGTGGGTGAAGGAGCTGGCCGCCTGGGCGGACGTCAAGGGATGGACCGTCTCCCTGCAGGGCCGCAAGATCTACGCCGTGCCCAAGCCGCTCACCAAGAGCGCCGCGATGCACGAGGTGGCCCGCCGGTGCGGTGCCACGCTTACGCTCGCCGCCGGTGACTCGCTCCTGGACGCGGACCTGCTGCTCGCCGCCGACCGGGCCTGGCGCCCGGGCCACGGCGAGCTCGCCGACTGCGGCTGGGGCGCACCCAACACCGAGGTGCTCCGGGAGCGGGGCGGCGCCGCGGGCGAGGAGATCCTGCGCCGTTTCCTGCGAGCCGCCGACCCCCGGCGGGCGGGTCGCTGATCGTCGGCGGGCGATCCCCGGCAAGCTGGTGGGTGACGCCGCGAACCGAGGAGACGCTGATGACCAAAGGCAACAGCACCAAGATCACCGATGAGCTGTACGCCTACACGCTGGCCCACAACCCGCCGCTCGACGCGGTGCAGCACGAGCTCGTGGAGACGACCTACGCCGAGCTGCCCAGCGTCGCGGGCATGCAGTCGGCGCAGGAGCAGGGGCCGCTCCTCGCCTTCCTCGTCCGGCTGACGGGGGCCCGTCACATCGTCGAGGTCGGCACCTTCACCGGCTTTTCGGCGCTGTCGATGGCCCAGGCGCTGCCCGCCGACGGGATGCTGGTCGCCTGCGACATCTCCGAGGAGTGGACGGCGTACGGCCGGGAGGCATGGAAGAGGGCGGGCGTCGCCGACCGGATCGACCTGCGCATCGCGCCCGCGCTGGACACCCTGCGCTCGATGCCGGCCGGGCCGCACATCGACATGGCCTACCTGGACGCGGACAAGGGCAACTACATCGCCTACTGGGAGGAGCTGGTCCCGAGGATGCGCCCCGGCGGGCTCGTCGTGACCGACAACGTCCTCTTCCACGGAGGCGTCACCGACCCGCTGGCCACCGGGGACGCCGCGGCCATCAGGGGCTTCAACGACCATGTGGCCGCCGACACCCGGATGGACAGCGTGCTGCTGACCGTGGCGGACGGGCTGACGCTCTCGCGCAGGAAGTAGCGGCCGCGCCGCGGGGTCAGCCGCAGCAGCCGCCACCGCAGCAGCCGCCACCGCCACCGCCCGCGGGGGCGGAGACCGGCGCTGAGGACGCCGAGCCGCCCACCGCCACGGTGGAGAGCAGCTTCACGGTGTCCTCGTGCCCGGCGGGGCAGGACGCGGGATCGGACGACTCGGCCATGGGACGGCTGAGCTCGAAGGTCTCGCCACAGGGGCGGCAGCGGTACTCGTAACGGGGCATGGCCCCAGATTAGAGCCTCTTCCCCCTGGTGACCTCGGGCATCGGAGCGGGAGCCCGGCGCTCGTGCCGTGCGGCCTCCTCGGGGTGGCGGGCACGCCAGTACGGATTGTCGTGCCTCAGGCCGCCGCTGACCCTCCCGTACATGCCGAACGTCATGAGCAGCAGCCCCGCGATGAAGCTGAACAGGACGTTCTGCATCTGGAAGGCCAGGAAGTTCATGCTGCTGTCCAGCAGAGCCAGGTTCACGAACCCGCTGATGATGAAGGCGATGCCCAGGACCATGTTCAGGGTCGAGGCGAAGTTCCCGCCGATGACCATGCCGACGAAGAGCAGCAGCCCGGCACAGATGGACAGGATGCTCAGCGCGCCGTTGGTGTTGAGCCCCGCCACCGTGTCGCCGCCGGTGTCGAAGAAGCCGATGCGGTCGATGAGGCCCAGGACGCCGAAGGCGACGAGGAGCAGGCCCATCAGACCCGCCCCCACGCGGTAGAAGCGGCTCAGGCTGTGGTCCACGGGAAGGTGTTCGTCGAGGCGGATGGCCTTGCGGCGTACGGGCGTGCCACGGGCGGACATGCCGCGTCGGCGCGGGGGGTGCAGGACGGGTGCGGCCATGACGGCCTCCTTCGGCCGAGTACGGCCAGTGACGCCTCGGCGGAAGCCGCTGCGTACTACCAGGATCGGCCCACCGGCCGCGGTGGACAAATCAGGGCTTGTCGGGCGGGCTCGCGCGACCCGCCCGACGGGTCCCCTGAACGGAATCGCTTCGGCGGGGGTGCGCAGGGGGCGACTGAGGGGCCGGGCGCCCTCTCAGGCGCTGCCTCCCAGCTCCTCGCGGATCGCGGAGACCACCCTGTTCGCGGTCTGCCGGACGGCCTCGGATTCGGTGAGGAAGTGCCAGTAGTCGGGATGGCGCTCGTCGAGCCCGGCGACCGCCCGGTCCAGCCGCGCCACGGCGTCGTCCAGCGGACGGGCATGGCGCGGGTCGGGTGTGTTCCGCCCCGCCATCGCGAGGCGCTGGGCGTCCCGGATCGCGAACCGGGTGCGGTCGATCTCAGCCTGCGGGTTCTTGGCCACCGCGTCGAGGCGCTGCAGCCGGTCACCGGCGGCGGACACCGCCTCGTCGGTCGCGTTGAGCAGCGCCCGGACCGTACTCAGCCGGGACGTGGCATCGGCCCAGCGCTGCTCGGACCGCGCCTCGGCGGCCTCCGCCAGCTTCGCCTCGGCCTGCCGGACATTCACCGCCGCCTGCTCGGGAACCGGCTGCAGGTCCTGCCAGCAGGCAGCGGAGAAGCGCCGCCGGAGCTCGCTGAGCACCGGCTCGACCTGCCCGGCACGCGTCGTCAGCGCCTGGGCGCGGGTGCGCAGCGACACCAGCCTGCGGTCGATCTCGGCGGCCCGCTCGGGAAGCCGGTCCGCCTCCGACCTGACCGCCTCGGCGTCCCGCAGCACCTGGTCCGCACGCTGCAGTGTCTCGGCCACGCCGTGCTGCCCGGCGCCCTGGTTGAGCTTGGTCAGCTCCGGGGCGAGAGCCGCGAGCCGGGCGGCGAGATCGTCCGCCCGCAGCCCGGAGGCGCGTACGGCGTCCAGGGCGTTGCTCGCGGCGAGCAGCGTCTGGCGGGCCCGCTCCACCGCGGGGGCGAGCCGCGCGAGCTGGGTCTCCGCGCTGCTGAGCAGTGTCCCGAGCCCCTGTGCGAACCGGTCGAGCTCGCCCTTCACCCGGTCGAGCTCGTCCTTGGCCCGGGTCAGCTGGGTCCGCGCACCGGCCGCCGCCGAGGGTTCCAGATCGTCCCGGTCGAGGTCATGGGCGTCGACGGCGGTGATGTACTGATGGCTGACCTCGTCGATCCGCCGGCCCAGCGCCGCGAAGTCCTCCGCCGCCTGGCGGGCGCGGGGCGAGCTGTCCACGGCGGTGATCGTCTCGATCGAGATCCGCAGATCGCGCTGAGCGGTGTCCAGCTCGTAGAAGGCGGCGGCCGCCGCGTCCTTCGCCACCTGTGCGTCGGCCCGCTGGTTCTCCCCGCGCCCCCCGAACCAGCGCCGCGTGCCCCCGCCCGCGAACGTGCCCGGCAGCGCCGCGACGACCAGGGGCACCGGCAGCAGCATCAGCACCAGGACGTCCCTGACGGCGGAACCAGCACTCGCTTTCCCCTGCGGCCGCGTAGGTGTCGCCGTCACATCCCTCTCCCGTGCCGATCCGCCCTGCCCGGTTCATTCTCGCACCAGTTAGGACGAACGCACGGGCCGGTTAGTTCGCGCTTCGTACGGTGACTTCGCCGTTGTCGCTGCGCGCCTTCACCACGTGCCTGCTGCTCTCGCTGCGGGGCACGTCGACGGAGACCTCACCGTTGTCGGCCTCCGCGGACACCGCGTACGTGTTCTTCCCGGCCGGCAGGTCGATGGAGATGCTCCCGTTGTCACTGACGGTGTCCACGAGGTCCGGGACCCGGGTGAGTCCGATCCGGACCGACCCGTTGTCGGAGCGCGCAATCACGGAACCGCCCGAGACCCGCTGGGCCTCGATCGAGCCGTTGTCGGCGTGCAGCTCCAGCGGACCGGAGACGTCACGCACATCGACCCCGCCGTTGTCGGCGGAGATCTTCAGCGGAACGTCGAATCCGGCCGCGGTGACCTCCCCGTTGTCCCCCTGCACGGTCAGAGCCATCCCCCGGGGCACCTTCACCTGGTGGTACGCCTCGCAGTTGCTGATCATCGCCCGGCACTTCACCTCGAGCCTGAGCTCGTCCCCCTCCAGCTTCCACACGGGGTCCGGCCCGCTGCCCAGCACGACCCACCCGTCGACCCGGCGGGTCACCTCGATCTGATCCACGTCGGCGGGCACGAGGTCCAGGACGGAGTTCTCGGCGTCGATGGTGAGCGCCTTCCCGCTGAAGGCGAACGACTTGTGCTCTGCGGGGGCGTCCTCCGCATCCGTACTGCCACAGCCACTGAGCGCCGCGACGAGAAGCACGGTCCCGGCGGTGGCGACGAGGGCGTCGGTGCGTCGTGTACGGATGGTCATGATGTCTGGTCCCCCTGAGAGCTGTGCCGATGTCGCTCCACCGTATGTACGGGCCCACCCCCGGCACGATCCGGACGGCTACCGTCTCCGGGGTGGGGATATCCCCCGCACCGGCACTCGCGGGCGGGGCGGCACCGTGGGGT
>NZ_MAPV01000098.1 GCF_001700505.1 Streptomyces mutomycini | reverse complement strand
CGGCGGACTCCTCGGCCGACAGCTCACGCAGCTGACCCACCAGCGTCGGCGAGGTCGCCCGGTCCGCCGCGGCCTCGTCACCACACGGCATCCTCGCCGCGGCGGACTCCGGCAGGAAGGAGCGGGAGCGCAGCTCCCGCAGCAGCCCCGACACCACCCGTACGACGTCACCGGGCAGCGCGTCCGGTGCACACCTGGCCAGCTGGGAGAGGGCCGCGAGCCGAAGCCCGGGCGGATGCGCCTCGGCGGCGAGCCGGCTCAGCCAGTCGGCAGCCTCCCCCGCCAGCGGCCGGTGGCGCAGAGCGATCCGGCCGGCGGCCTCGACGAGCGCGAGCCGCACCTCGTCGTCGGCCTCCACCGGAAGCCGCTCCCGCAGCAGCGTGAGCACCCTCTCCGGCCGGCCGTGCAGCGTGGCCAGGGCCAGCGGTGCGGCGAGCCGCACCCCCGGATCGTCGTCGGCGACCAGCTCGAAGAACACCGCGGACCCGGCGGACACGGCGGCCGCGGCCATCGCGTAGTTCGCCACACCCTCGATCTCGTCCTCGTCCAGCTCGTCCAGTTCGCTCTCGTCGTCCTCGTCCAGATCGATGCCGCCGATGCTCGTGAGCAGCTCGACGACGCCGCCCCGGTCCTGTATGCCCGGATCCACGGCCAGCTCGAAGAGGAACGGGATGCACGCGAGCGTGCACGCGTACACATCGCCCTGGTGGTGCACCGCGCCGTACATCCCGTCGAGCGCGCTCTCCCGCTCCGCCGGGTCGGCGGAGGCGAGTCCGTACAGGAGCCCCGGCACATCATCGGCCGGGCCGTAGGCATGGTCCATCGAGGCCCAGTCGACCTCGTCGATCCCCGTGAACACGCCACACCCTCCCCGTGTCTTCCCTCCGCACCAGGACACGGCGGAAACCGTGACCGCGAAGCGGCGCCTGCGCCGAGTGTGCACCACGGCCAGGACGCTCCACCCTCCACTTGTGGCCTTTCCTCACCGTGGCCACCCGGGCTGTGAAGGTGCTGTGTGCGCCCTGCCCCCACGGCGCCCCTCAGCCCCCCGGCAGGGGCCTGGCCTGCCCGGGGTCGGTCAGCGGGCCGAGCAGATCCCCGTGCCGCTCCAGCCTCGCCGCCATGTCACCGGCCAGGAAGAGAAGGTCGTCCGGCGCGCCGCACGCCTCGATCTCGTCCCAGGTGACCGGCGCGGACACGGTCGGGCTGCCCTTCGCGCGCAGGGTGTACGGGGCAGCGGTGGTCTTCGCCGCCGCGTTCTGGCTGAAATCCACGAACACCTTTCCCGGGCGCAGCGCACGCGTCATCCGGTGCACGGCCAGACCGGGCAGCGCGGCCTGCGCCTCCAGGGCCAGCGTCTTCGCATAGGCCGTCACCTCCCCGGACGGGGTGGGCTCCAGGGGGACGAGCAGATGCAGGCCCTTGGAGCCCGAGGTCTTCCCGTACGAGGGCAGCCCGTCCCGCGCCAGCCGCTCCCGCAGCCAGAGGGCCACCGCACAGCACTCGACGACGCTCGCGGGCGGCCCGGGGTCCAGGTCGAACACCATCCGGTCGGCCACGGCGGGGGAGTCCTGCCGCCACTGGTGGGTGTGGAACTCCACCACCAGGTTCGCCGCCCACATCAGCGAGGGCAGATCCTGGGCGAGCACCTGACGGGCGTCGGGGTCGTCGCTGCGGGGAACCGGGGCGGTGCGCACCCAGTCGGGTGTGCCGGGCGGCGGATTCTTGGTGAAGAAACGCAGCCCCTCCGGGCCGTCCGGGTAGCGGAGGAAGGACAGCGGGCGGTCGCGCAGGTGCGGCAGCATGGCCTCCGCCGCCGTTGCCGCGTAGTAGTGCAGCACCTCGCCCTTGGTGGTGCCGGTGGCCGGGTACAGCACCTTGTCGAGATTGCTGAGCGCCAGGCGCCGCCCCTCCACCTCCGTGATCGGCGTCATACGATAAGAATCACATGAAATCGTGTGGATGAGCTCATAGCGGGCGTAAGGGGTGAACGGTGAGGTCCATCTGGAACGGCTCCGTCTCGTTCGGTCTGGTCAGCATCCCGGTCAAGCTCATGAACGCCACCGAGAACCACGCGATCTCCTTCCGGCAGATCCACCTCTCCGACGGCGGCAGGATCCGCTACCGCAAGGTCTGTGAGCTGGACGAGGAGGAGGTGCCCGCCTCCGAGACCGTCAAGGCGTACGAGGACGCCGACGGCACGGTGATCCCCGTGACCGACGAGGACCTCGCCTCGCTCCCGCTCCCCACCGCCAAGACCATCGAGATCGAGGGATTCGTGCCGGCCTCGGCGATCGACCCCCTCCAGCTGGACTCGGCCTACTACCTCTCGGCCAACGGCGTCCCGGCCGCCAAGCCCTACGCCCTGCTGCGCGAGGCCCTCAGGCGCAGTGGCAAGGTCGCCGTGGCTAAGTACGCGCTGCGCGGGCGGGAACGGCTCGGCATGCTGCGGGTGGTCGACGACGTGATCGCGATGCACGGCCTGCTGTGGCCGGACGAGATCCGCGCTCCGGAAGGCGTCGCCCCGGAAGCCGGGGTCAAGGTCCGCGACGCGGAGCTGGACCTGGCGGACGCGCTGATGAACACCCTCGGCGATGCCGACCTGGACACGCTCCACGACGACTACCGCGAGGCGGTCGAGGAGCTCGTCGCGGCGAAGGCGGCGGGTGAACCCGTGGCGGAGGAGCGGGCCGAGGAGCCCGAGGGCAAGGTGATCGACCTGATGGCGGCTCTGGAGAGCAGCGTGCGGGCGGCGAAGGAGTCCCACGGGGAGGCGGGCGGACACGGGGGCGAGGTCGCGGAGGTCCACCCCATCGGCTCCGGCCGCAGCGGCAGTGCGAAGAAGACCGGGGCTTCGTCCTCGAAGCGGGCCCCGTCGAAGAAGGCGGCACCGAAGGAGGGGGAGGCGCGGGGCACTCCGGCGAAGAAGGCACCGGCCAAGAAGTCCGCGGCGGAGAAGCCCGCGGCGAAGAAGGCACCCGCGAAGAAGGCACCGGCTGCGAAGAAGGCACCGGCCAGGAAGGCTGCCGCGAAGAAGGCCGCAGAGAAGAAGCCAGCGGCGAAGAAGGCCGCCCGGGGCACGCGCGGGCGCACCTCGGCGTGACGCGTGCGACGGCGGCGGCCGTGGCCCGATCTCGTGGTCGATGCCGCTCGTACAGGTGACGAAACGGCCGTTTCCAGGATCAGGGACGAAGCGCGGACCATGATGAACGCTTGATCGGCGCCCGGCCTCTCCCTGGTCCGACCGGGGCGACGGAGCGGGCCGGGGCACACAGGGCCCGGACTGCTCCGGAACGCCGTGCTCCCGACTCCGCGCGCCCCGCTCTGCGCCCTGTGCGGGAACCGGCCCGCCGTACAGCCTGGGGGAAGCAAGGATGCCGGAAGGGTGAACAGAGGGGGCACGATGCAGGATCTCAAGGTCACGTCATGGCAGCTCTTCGGGCACGACCGGCTCTACGTGAACCTGCCGGACGGCACCGCGATCGGCTGGGCGGACCGGGGAAGCGGCACGATCACGGTTCTGCACCCGCGCTACCGCGACGCCGTGACCGACGCGCTCGCGCGCCAGGTCCCGGACCTGCCGGCGCTCGTCGGTGAGGACGCTCCGACCGGTCCGCAGGCGCCGCGGACCCCGCCGCAGGTCCCGCGGATTCCACCGATGAGGGGGATACGGAAACGGAGCGCCGCGCGGGAACCGACGCCTGCGGCCGAGCCGATGACGGCGGCCGCGCCGGATGTGGCGTACGAGTCGGGCGTGGCGTACGAGTCGGGCGTGGCGTACGAGTCGGACGTGGCGTACGAGTCGGACGTGGCGTACGAGTCGGACGGGGCGCACGCGCCGGACGGGGCGCACGCGCCGGGCATGGCGCACGCGCCGGGCCCGGTAGCCGCGGTGGAGCCGGTCACCGTGCCCGAGCCGGACTCCGTGACCGGGCAGAGCCTAGCGCCCGAGCCGGACTCCGTGACCGGGCAGGGCCCCGCGCCCGAGCCGGACCGGACGCCCGTGCCGGACCAGGCGGCCGGCCCCCTGCCGGAGCGCCGTCGGCGGCCGGCCGTACTCCCCGCGCTGACCCCCGCGAACGACCTCGCGTCTCGGCGGCCCGGGGCGGGGCTCCGGGAGC
Source organism: Streptomyces mutomycini (assembly GCF_001700505.1). Taxonomy (GTDB): domain Bacteria; phylum Actinomycetota; class Actinomycetes; order Streptomycetales; family Streptomycetaceae; genus Streptomyces; species Streptomyces mutomycini. Next base: position 45,206 of record NZ_MAPV01000098.1, on the reverse strand, counting down.
AGCTCGGCGAGACCGGTCCCGGGGCGCTCGTACGGGCGGCCACCGGGGCGCTGCGGCGGCACAAGGACGTGGACCCGCGCCGTGGCGCCCTCGCGGGGGAGCGGAGGGTGGGGGCCGAGCTCAGGCGGCTGACCCGGCACGGCTGGCGGGTCCTGCACTCCGTGCCTCTGCCGGACGGCACGGAGATCGGACACCTGCTCATCGGCCCCGGCGGTGTGTTCGCCGTGAGCACCGAGCACCACCCCGGGGCATCCGTGCGGATCGGGGACGGCACCCTGCGGATCGACGACGGCACGCCCCAGCCGTACGAGCTCGACGGCCGGGCCGGTGCCCCGCGGGCCCGGGAGGCTCTGGAGGCGTACTGCGCCTTCGACGTGCCCGTGCGGACCGTGCTCGTGTTCACCGGCGTCACCGCGCTGGAAGTGGTCGCCACCCCGCCCGGCACAAGCGTCTACCGGGAGCGCCAGGTGTCCGCTCTCGCGCCGCTGAGGGGCGGCCTCACCGCCACCCAGGTGGAGCGGGTCTACGACGTCGCGCGCAACGGCGAGGCCTGGCTGGACGGGTGAGGCCGGGACGCGGCCGGTAGATTCCCCGGTGCTGCCGCGGTGCCGGTGCAAGTGCCGCGCCATCGCCGTGCCGACGAAGGGGAAGACGCCTTGAAACTCCGCTGTGCCGTGCTCGACGACTACCAGTTGGTGGCGGCCACCGCCGCCGACTGGTCGCCCGTGGCCGACGACGTCGACGTGGTCAGCTTCGCCGGGCACTGCGCCACCGAGGACGAACTGGCCGAGCGCCTGGCCGGGTTCGACATCGTCGTCACCCTCCGGGAGCGCGTGCCCTTTCCCGCCACGCTGCTCGCCCGGCTGCCCCGGCTGCGGCTGCTCGTCGCCTCCGGCATGCGTAACACGTCCATCGACTACGCCGCCGCCGAACGGCACGGGGTCACGGTCTGCGGCACCGCCAGCACGGCCACCCCGCCCGTCGAGCTCACCTGGGCCCTGCTGCTCGCACTGGCGCGAGGGCTGGTGACGGAGGCCGGCTCCCTGCGGAACAACGGCCCCTGGCAGTCCACCGTCGGGGCTGATCTGTACGGGCGCAGGCTCGGGATTCTCGGACTGGGGAAGATCGGCAGCCGGGTCGCCGCGGTCGGCCGCGCCTTCGGCATGGACGTGGTGGCCTGGAGCGCGAACCTGACCCCGGAGCGTGCCGCGGAGGCCGGTGCGGGCTTCGCCGCGACCAGGGAAGAGCTGCTGGAGACCAGCGACTTCGTCTCCGTGCACCTCGTGCTGAGCGAGCGCACGCGTGGGCTGCTGGGCGCGAAGGAGCTCGGGCTGATGCGGCCCGGCAGCTATCTGGTCAACACCTCCCGGGCGGCGATCATCGACCAGGACGCACTGCTCGACGTACTGCGCCGAGGGGCCATCGCGGGGGCGGGAGTCGACGTGTTCGACGTCGAGCCCCTCCCGGCGGACCACCCGATGCGCAGCGCGCCGCGCCTCCTGGCCACACCGCACCTGGGTTACGTCTCGCAGGCCAACTACGCGGCGTACTACGGGGACGCGGTCGAGGACATCCGCGCCTACCTCGACGGCGAGCCCGTCCGCCGGCTCGGCTGAGGTGGTGCCGCTTCCGGGCTCCATCGAGGGACCGGGTTTCCCGGCGGCCGCGCTCCCGCCGAAGTAGTCTGTGCGCGGGGGCACTTCGGCCCTTCGGACAGGGAGGCACCGCGTGGGCCTGCTCGACGACGAGACGGCCGCAATCATGGTCGGGATACCTGCCGGCACCGTCGATCTCCGGGACGACCGCCGCGGAGCACAGTGGCAGGAGACCGTCCAGCCCTTCCTGCTCGCCCGCCTTCCCGTCACCCTCGGTCAGTACTGGGCGCTCACGGGTACGGACCCCGATCCCGCCGTGTCCCATGCCCTGCCCGTGACGAACGTCAGCTGGCTCGACGCCGTCGACCTGTGCAACCGCTTCTCGGCACGCGTCGGCCTGGCCCCGGTCTACTCCCGCGACGCACGGAGCGGCGAGGTGGCCCGCGACCCGGCCGCCGACGGCTACCGCCTGCCCACGGAGGCGGAGTGGCAGTACGCCTGCAAGGCGGGCACCACCGGCTACCGCTACGGCGAACTCGACGCCATCGCCTGGCACGAAGGCAATTCCGGTGGCCGGGCCCATGACGTCGCCGGCAGGTCTCCGAACGCCTGGGGTCTGTACGACATGCTGGGCAACGTCTGGGAGTGGTGCTGGGACCTCTACGACGTGGAGGTCTACGGCGACTACCGCACCTTCCGGGGCGGCGGCTGGGCGGAGGCGGAGCGCGGCTGCGGCGCCACGGTGCGCCGCCGCAGCCACCCGACGTTCGCGATCGACGACCTCGGCTTCCGGATGGCCCGGAACACGAGCTGAGCGGCGCGGGCACGCCGCGGGGTCGCGTGCGGCCCCCTTGGGGCGGCGGGATGCATCATGTCCGGGTGGCTGAGATCTGGACGATCGGGCACTGGACGTACCCGGAAGAGACGTTCACCGGCTTCCTGGACGCCCAGCGCGTCGACGTACTGGCGGACGTCCGGGCGCACCCCGGCTCACGCCGCAGCCCCCAGTTCTCCGGGGACGCGATGCGCGGCTGGCTGGAGCGGGCCGGGATCGACTACGTGTACCTGGACGAGCTCGGCGGCCGGCGGCGCAAACAGGACGTGGACCCCACCGTCAACGCGGGCTGGCACAACCGGAGCTTCAAGAACTACGCCGACTACACGCTGCTCCCGGCGTACGAGCACGGCATCACGGTTCTGACCGGCCTCGCTGAGCGCGCCCGCGTCGCCGTCATGTGCGGCGAGCCGGTGCCGTGGCGCTGCCACCGCCTGCTGATCGCGAACACGCTCACCGCCCGCGGCTGGACGGTCCGGCACATCATGGGCGCTGACGGGACGCGCGTGCACGAACCGGGTGCCTGGGGGGCGGAGCCGCACATCGACGAGCAGGGCAGGGTGACATATCCGGCGCCGTGAGGGCTGTCCCCGGCGGAAAACCGTTCGGGTGATCGAGGGGGCGTGAGGTACGTTCCTGATCATTCGAAGGGGGCGGAGTGGCGAAGCTCAACCAGATCATCGCCGTGGAGAAGGGTGTCAAGAGCAAGTCGCTCCAGGACATCACCGCGGCCCACCACAAGGTGCAGAAGCCGGCACTGCTGGCCGGCATCTCGCGTACGTACCAGCCGAAGGACGAGGAGGGCGAGCAGCTTCCGCCCGAGTCCACGCGGGTGCAGATCAAGGCCGAGGAGGCCCTGCGCGAGATGTCCGCGTCGCTGACCCGGCTGTTCGACGTGACCGCGACGAAGGACTGGGCCAACTGCTCGGCCCGCGCGGACGTCGTCGTCGACGGCCGTACGGTCGTCGGCGAAGTCCCGGTCAGCTACCTGCTCTTCCTGGAGAAGCAGCTCACCGACCTGCACACCTTCGTCAAGAAGCTTCCGGTCCTGGACGCCTCCGAGTCCTGGTCGCTCGACCCGTCGACGGACTGGTGGAAGACGGACCCGGTCCGCACCATCCGGACGAAGAAGGTCCCGCGCAACCACGTCAAGGCCGAGGCGACCGACAAGCACCCGGCGCAGGTCGACGTGTACTACGAGGACGTTCCCATCGGGTACTGGACCACCGTGAAGTTCTCCGGAGCGCTTCCGGCGCGCCGAGTGAACGAGCTGCTGGACCGGGTAGAGAAGCTCCAGCACGCGGTGAAGTTCGCCCGCGAGGAGGCCAACGGCGCCGAGGTCACCGACCGGCGGGTCGGCGACGCGGTGTTCGGCTACCTGTTCGGCTGACGCCGGACGCGAGGCGGCATCCCCAGAACGCCCCCGCGCCTAGCCGTGGGGGTGCGCACCATGCACGAGGCGGAATTGAGGTCCGCCCCGTGTGATGAGCGCAAGCTGAAACTGACGTTCAGCCTGAAGACGCGGTAACGGTGGAGGTTCGAGTCCTCCCCCCGGCACCACAGGCCGGGGTGGCCCAACATGGCAGAGGCAGCCGCGATCAATCTCAGACTCTCGCTCCAGCTTCAGTATCGCCGCCGACTGCCAGATCGACCGAGTACGGACGAACACCGTTGAATGCTGGTTCGAATCCGGCCTGCGCCTCTACGCGGCGCGGTAGTTCAAAGGAAGAACGCGACGGTCTGACGACTGATCCGCACTCTTAAACGGCGCTGGCAAGCGCAATTGGGTGGCAACCCCAGGGGCCCGGGAGCTGGATACGACTCCCGGGCTCCGTCACGTCCCGCCTCTTCCGGCTGTGAGACCTGAGGGCCTCCGGACCCCTGCGGGCCACCGCCGCATCCGGGAACGGACGACGGTGACGTGCCCAGGCCAAGGAATACCGGCTCGTGGCCCTGGGGACGCTGCCGGTCGGCGCGTTCGCCGGCGGGGCCCTCCCGGACGCCTCGGGGCCGGCCGCGCCGTCCGGGCCGTCGGGGTCTCGTATCTGTACGTCTCGTTCTGGCTGATACTCTCCCCGCTACATTCCGCCACCCCCGCTGAACGGACCCGCGCGATGGGCGTACGAGCGGCGCCCGGAGAGGCCGTCGACGAGCAGACTCCCGCCCCCTGAGCGGCCGTTCACCACCCGGCACCGCGTTCCCCAGAGACAGAAGGCGAGAAACGACGTGGCTGAAGACCGAGACGTCCTGATCTTTTCCAAGCGATGCGAGGGCGGGGTGCGCTTCGTCTCGCGCATGCTCGTCGAACTGGGACGCCGCCCGGTCCTGGTCTCCGACGAGCCGGAGGACGTCAACCGCGCCCACTGCGCGGCCCACGTCGTGGTCGACTGGGAGACAGCGAGTCTGGAGGAGCTGGTGGCGGCGGTCGGGGCGGCGGGCGTGGAGCCGACAGCCGTCGTCAACTTCGTGGACTCGCTGATCTCCTGGCAGGTGCGCACGGCGCGGCACTACGGACTGACGGGGGCAGAGCAGGGCCGTGAAGTCCTGCTGAGCAAGGCACGGGTACGGGCGGCCATGGCGGATCGTGGCCTGTCCTCGCTGGCCTACGCGACCGGCACCGCCGTTTCCCTCGACACGGACGCGGTCACCTCGTACCCCGTCATCGTCAAGCCCGACCAGGACTCCGGCGCTTCACGGCTCGTCCGCCGCGCCGACGACGCTGCCGAGCTCGTCTCCTGCCTCAAGGAGCTGGCCGCCGCCGCGGGTCCGGAGACGGCCGTCATCGTGGAGGAGTACATCGACGGCATCGAGTTCTCCGTCGACGGGCCGGTGCTGGACGGCCGGTTCCATCCGCTCTTCGAGGTCGAGAAGACGGGGCACGACAACGGGCGGCACCACGACGCGGGACTCCTCATCTCGCCTCCGGTCTCCGTGCATGTGCGTTCTGCCGTGGGCGAGCTGTCGGAGCGGGTCGGGGCGCTGTGCGCCTCCATCGGGCTGGGGGACAGCTGGCTGCACGTCGAAGGGCGGGCGCGCGCGGACGGCACCTGCGAACTGGTCGAGATCAACCCGCGCCCCGGCGGCCGCTCGTACCGGGACGCCACCCGGCGGGCCTGCGGTGTCGACTCCATCGACATGTCGGTACGCATGGCGCTCGGCGAGCACCTGGACGGCGTCCTGGCCGAGGCGACGACCGGCGGCACCGAGCTGCTGGCCATGCTCCCCTTCGAGGCCGACCGCGTCGGAACCCTGGCGAGCGCCACCTCCGTCGAGGAGCTCATGCGGATTCCCGGGGTGGTGGACGGCTACCTCTTCGAGAACTTCCGCGTGGTGACGATGGACCGGGAGAACCACTTCGCCGAGGCATTGATCGCCGCCGACAGCGTCGCCGACCTGCACAAGATCGCCGAACAGGTCCGCTCGGCCTTCACCTTCACCTTCGAGTGACCCGCACGGGCGGAGATCCGCTCACGGCCCGGACTGGCCCCGCGACGGTCCGTGCGTGACGGGCGCTGCGCAGCAGTGCACCGTCACGCTCCGGCGTTCGGCCACCCGAGCGGCGGGCAGCCCGTGCACCGCGTGCGGCGGCGTCTCTCCGTCCCGCTGCAGTCGCGCCACGCGCTCAAGGGCGGCCGTTCAGTGACTTCGCAGGCCCCTACGCCTTGCGGAGCCGGGCGACGATGCCGTCCAGATCACGCTGGAACAGGTCGGGGCGCACGAAGTGCCCGCCGGGCACCTCGTGCCACTCGTGCGGGATTCCGGCCGCGCCGAGGCCCGCCCGGAACTCCCGCTGACCGGCGAGCACCTGTGTCTCGTTGACGGTGTCGAACCAGTTGACCGGGTCCGGGCTGGTGCCCGCGACCAGGAAGACCCGCTTGTTGCGGTAGCTCTCGATGCGCTGCACGGGGTTGTCCGCGGTGACCCTGGCCTCGTCCCAGAGCGGCGCGCCGTAGACCGTGCCCCCGCCCAGCTCCACGGCCGCGGAGGAGGCGTTGGCCCAGTGGGTGACCAGGCCGAAGTCGCGGCGCAGGCTGGCCGGCCCGGAGTGGGCGCTCACCGAGGCGAAGTGGCCGTAGTACTTGGCCGCGTACTTCAGCGCGCCGAAGCCGCCCATCGAGAAGCCGGAGACGGCCCGGCCGTCGTATTCGGCGTACGTACGGAAGTTGGCGTCGATCCACGGGATCAGCTGGGCGATGTGGAACGTCTCCCAGTTGCGGGCGCCCGTGTTGGAGCTGACGGGGTTGGAGTACCAGCCCGCATGGCCCCCGTCGGGCATCACGACGATGACCGGCTTCCCGGCGGTCCAGGCGCGGATGCCCATCCGGTCGAAGGTGATGAAGTCCTGGTCCGTGCCGCCGCCGTGGAAGAGGTAGAGGACCGGATAGGAGCGACCGCTGCTGTGATAGCCGTCGGGGAGCAGGACGTTGACCGCCGGATCCCAGCCGATCGCGTCGGTCGCGAAGCGGTAGTACCACATCCGGGGGTCGCGCTCGTCGTGGCCCACGATGCGCAGCCCGAAGCCGTCGCCTGCCGCGGCGGCCGACGACGCCGAGGCCAGGACGCCTCCTGCGCCGAGGGCCGTCGCGGCGGTGACCGAGCCGAGGGCCCTGATGACGTTCCTGCGGGTGGGGCGGTGCGTGCTCAACATGATCTCCTGGAGTAGGGAACGACGCGGAGGGCACTGACGGGGGCGGTCAGGCGGAATACCCCTTCGGAGGGATCAGCGTGGCGAGCTGGTCGAAGGAGATCCAGTAGATCTGGTTGCCGCTGAAGGAAGCGGGGTCGGCTATGAGGACGGTCCGGTCCACCTCGTCGTAGCCGAAGACGGTGAAGTAGTGGTAGATCGTCTGGTTGGAGGGATAGCCGGGCGGCTGGTTGCCCGGCGGGGCCACGATGTTGGCCACCAGCGGGTAGTTGCGGTCGATGTCGAACACGATGTCGTGCCACAGCAGGTCCCGTTGGCCCTGGGTGGGCGGATCGTTCGGCATCTCCTTGGTCTCGTACCAGCCGCCGCCCAGGTTCGCGTTGAGTACGCCGGTCACCTGTCCGATGTGATCCGTGCCCGCCTGGGTGGTGCCGAGCTGCCAGGCGAGATCACCCTGGCCGGGAGGGGCCATCCGGGCCGAGAGGGCGATGCGTGTGGCGGCGGGGCCGCACCAGTACCCGGTCTCCTGGACCTGGTAGTCGATCTGGAGCCAGTGCGCGCTCCTGGTGCGCCCGGAGTCGACCTTCAGACGGCTGCCCGGCTCGTCGAACCCGCTGAGGACGGCCGTACCCGCCTTCGAGCCGTGGGCGCCCACGGACACGGAGGGGGCGGATGGCACGGGTGACGCGTGGGCCGTGCCCGGCTGCAGCAGCACCCCGATGGCGGTGGCTGCGATCGCGGCGGACACACATCTCTTACGCATGGGAGCTCCTGGGGGGACGGGCCCGTGAGGGAGGGCGCGACGGTGGGGGTGCCCGGTCGTGTGCGAGAGCAGGACCAGCGTGATTCCCGTGCCCATGGGGCCGCAAGCGGCGAAAGTTCAGGCTTACGACCGGAGTTGGGCTTCCGCGCGTTCCGCTACACCGGCCCGGGCCGCCCCTCGACGGCCAGCAGGGCGCGTCCCTCCTCGGTGGCGAGGTGGAAGGACCGCCCGGCCGTGCGGACCGTGGTGATCAGGCCGGCCGCGCGCAGCACGTTGACGTGCTGGCTGACCGCCGGGTGGGTCACCCGCAGAAGGCGGGCTGCCTCGACGGTGGAGCAGCCGGTGAGGGCGGCGCGCAGTATGCCGGCACGCGTATGCCCGAGCAGCGGCCCCAGGGGGCCGGACCCCTGACCGGGGCGTGCGTCGGGAAGGGGCCCGGCCCAGTCCACCGCGTGGTCGATGGGATAGACCAGGACCGGTGGCAGCGCGCCGTCGGCCAGAGTGGTCGGCGTGGGCCAGCAGAAGAACGACGGCTGGAGCACGAGGCCCCGGCCCCGCAGATGGAGCTGCTGGTCGACGGGGTAGGTGACTTCCAGTACGGGGGGCCGCCAGCGGATCTGCGGACCGAGGCCGGCCAGCAGCCCTTCGGTGCCCCGGTCGAGGAGGCTGTGCAGCCGGACGGCACGGTCGGCGTCGATGTGCGCGTGGACACGCGGCCAGTAGGGCGCGAGCGCCTCCAGCTGGTAGGTGTGGAGGGCATCGCCGAGCCTTTGGAGGGCATCGGTGTCACCCGCCGCCAGCGAGCGCACCCAGCCCGGCAGCCGAAGTGAGGCCGGAAGCTGCGCCAGGTCGGTGCGCAGCCGTGGGCGCGGAGTGCTCATGAGGACGTCGAGTGCCGCCCGCAGGCTGGTGCGGTCACCGGATGTGGGGGTGAGGAAGTCGGGGGAGTAACCGGTGGGCGGCAGCAGACCGGCCAGCAGTGTGCGGTCACCCGAGAGCCTCGGCCGGGCCCAGTGCCGCCAGGCACCGAACACCCGCTCGCCGTCGCGGCGTTGCAGGGTCTGCACGCTGTTGGTGATCTCCCAGAGGAAGTCGGGCCCCGGGGCCACCCGGACCCGCGCCAGGTCCTCGGACGTGAAGTACACCCGCAACATGGACCCTCCGGCGAGAGGTGAAGGTGCGCCGTGCAGACCACGGGCATGTCCGTCCGGGCAACAAGCGGGCGGACACGGGTTGTTACCGCGTCGACCCCGTACCCCGCCTTCGGGCGGCGTACTCCCGCTCGACCGGCTCGTGGCCCCGATGAGCAGAGAGACCGCTCGCGTGCGGGCCCCCTCGCGCAGGCCGTCGGTCCCGGACAATGAAAAAGACCTTCCGATCAGTGTGGTCACTGGTCAGAAGGTCTTTTGGCACTTCTCTCGAAGTGCCCCCGGCAGGATTCGAACCTGCGCACCCGGCTCCGGAGGCCGATGCTCTATCCCCTGAGCTACGGGGGCGATGCCGCCGCGCTTGGCGGCGACGAGTGAAACCCTACCAGCTCCGGCGGGGTGTCCGGGCACAGGTTTTTCCGCGTCGGCCCGCCGGTCCGTCGCCGGTCGGGCCTGTCCGGGGGACGGGCGCGGGAGGTCGTGTGCCGCCTCCGGAGGACGGGCACCGAAAGCTGTTTCGCAGGGGAGCCCGGCCACCCCTCCCGGGGCGGAAGTGGGCAAAACCCGGACGCAGCTCTTCCGCTCGACCTACCCTCGAAGGGTGTCAGGGGCGTACGGCCGCGTGCTTGTTGTGGACGACAACAAGGTCATCCGGCAGCTGATCAGGGTCAACCTCGAGCTGGAGGGCTTCGAGGTCGTGACCGCGGCCGACGGCGTCGAGTGCCTGGACCTGGTGCACGAGGTCCGCCCGGATGTGATCACTCTCGACGTGGTGATGCCCAGGCTCGACGGAATACAGACCGCGGCCCGGCTGCGCGCCGACCCGAGGACGGGGCACCTTCCGGTCGCCGTCATCAGCGCGTGCACACCCCACGAGGTGGCTACCGGGGTCGACGCGTTCCTGGCGAAGCCCTTCGAGCCGGGCGAGATGGTGCGCATGGTGCGCCGGCTCGCACGCCGGGGGGAGCGCGCGCGGTCCGACGGCAGGCGCGGCGCGGGGACGGCAGGGAGCACCACAGGCTGACCCGCGGTCGGGTCCCGGCTGCCCGTATGGCGAAACCGGTTGGCGAAGTGCCCCCCTTCCTCCCATACGCTTGTCCCGTGACCCCCGCAGATCTCTCCCGGACCGTGCTGCACGCTGTGCGCCGCGCGGTCGACGAGGACGCCCTGCGCGCACCGGTGCCCGGAAGCGTGCGGGTCGAGCGGACACGCCCCGGCGGCAGCGGCGACTACGCCTGCGCCGTCGCCCTCCAGCTGGCCGGCCCCGCCGCACTCCCGGCGCGGGAGGTCGCCGCACTGCTGCGGGACCGGGTCGTCGGCGTACCCGGGATCGGACGGGTCGAGATCACCGGGCCGGGCTTTCTGAACTTCACGCTCGACGCCTCCGCCGACGGCGCCTCCCGCTCCGTACGGGTACGCCAGGTGCTGGAGCAGGGGCTGCGGTACGGGTGGGGTGCCGAGTGCGCCGGGCAGGTCCATCAGCTCCACCACCGGCGCGAAGTCCGGGCAGCGGTCGTGGCCGGCACGGTGATGAAGCTGCTTCGTGCCCAGGGTGCCCTGGGGCGTACCACCTGTGAGGAGGCGTCCGACCCCGACTGGGCGCTTCTCGGTGTCACCGTCGACGCGCACGGGCGACCCCCCGTCCCGCTCACGGAGACCCGGCCCGTCCCGGCCGGGGCCACGGCGGGGGAGCTGCTGGAGCGGCTGGGCGCCGACGCCACCCGCTGGGGCCTGCTGAGGTCCGCCGGACACGACCGCGCGCACCTCGGCGACGCCCTCCTCGTACAGGGCGAGGCCAATCCGCTGTTCCTGGTCCGCTACGCCTACGCCCGCGCCCGTGCGCTCGGCCGCGAAGCGGAGCGGCTCGGCTTCACCTCCGGATACGACAGGGACGTCGACGCGCCCGCGCTGCACACCGCGCTCGCAGATCACCCCGGTGTCCTCGCCGCCGCCGCCCGCCACCAGGCCCCCGACCGGCTCGCCCGGCACCTCGAAACGGTGGCGCACGCCTTCTTCGACTTCCACGACGCCTGCCCGCCGCTCCCCGCCGGTGACGAGAAACCCTCGGCCGCCCACCGCTCCCGGCTGGCCCTCGCCGAAGCCGCCGGGACGGTGCTCGCAGGCGGCCTGTCCCTGCTCGGCATCAGCGCGCCCGAACACCTCTGAGAACCGAGAGAGCAGAGCAGAACGATGAGCCGATCCGCCCACCCCGCCGGACCCCGTCACGCCGACGTCCTCCCCGAGGGCCACTACAGCGCCCCGGCCACCGACCTCAACGAGCTCGACCCGAAGGTCTGGTCCCGCACCGTCACCCGTGACGCCGACGGTGCGCTCACCGTCGGAGGGATCGAAGTCGCCCGGCTGGCCGAGGAGTTCGGCACACCGGCGTACTTCCTGGACGAGTCCGACTTCCGGGCGCGCTGCCGTGCCTGGGCGGACGCCTTCGGGACGGAAGCCGATGTGTTCTACGCCGGGAAGGCCTTCCTGTCGCGCGCCGTGGTGCGCTGGCTCAAGGAGGAGGGGCTGAATCTGGACGTCTGCTCCGGCGGCGAGCTGACCACCGCCCTGGGCGCCGGAATGCCCGCCGAGCGCATCGCCTTCCACGGCAACAACAAGACCGTCGCCGAGATCGAGCGGGCCGTCGAGGCGGGCGTCGGACGCATCGTGCTCGACTCCTTCCAGGAGATCGCCCGGGTCTCGCACATCGCCCAGCGGCTCGGCACGCGCCAGCGGGTCCAGATCCGCGTCACGGTCGGGGTCGAGGCCCACACCCACGAGTTCATCGCCACCGCGCACGAGGACCAGAAGTTCGGCATCGCGCTGGCGGACGGACAGGCGGCGGAGGCGGTCCGCAGGGCGCTCACCCTGGACGGTCTGGAGCTCATCGGCATCCACTCGCACATCGGCTCGCAGATCTTCGACATGGCCGGCTTCGAGGTCTCCGCGCGGCGCGTGGTCCAGCTGCTCGCCGAGGTCCGCGACGAGCACGGCGTCGAGCTCCCCGAGATCGACCTCGGCGGCGGCCTCGGAATCGCGTACACCTCCGACGACGACCCCAGCGAGCCGCACGAGATCGCCAAGGCGCTCGGCGACATCGTGACCCGCGAGTGCGAGTCGGCCGGTCTGCGGACCCCGCGCATCTCCGTCGAGCCGGGCCGCGCGATCGTCGGCCCCACCGCGTTCACGCTGTACGAGGTCGGCACCATCAAGCCCCTCGAAGGCCTGCGGACGTACGTGAGCGTCGACGGCGGCATGTCGGACAACATCCGCACCGCGCTGTACGACGCCGAGTACAGCGTCGCCCTCGTCTCACGCACCTCCGAGGCCGAGCCCATGCTCGTACGCGTGGTCGGCAAGCACTGCGAGAGCGGCGACATCGTGGTCAAGGACGCGTTCCTGCCGGCCGACCTGGCGCCCGGCGACCTGATCGCGGTGCCCGCCACCGGCGCCTACTGCCGTTCCATGGCGAGCAACTACAACCACGCCCTGCGCCCGCCCGTCGTCGCTGTGCGCGACGGTCAGGCGCGGGTCATCGTCCGGCGTGAGACGGAGGAAGATCTCCTGCGTCTCGATGTCGGCTGATGAAATTCACATCTCAAAATCCGGACGGGTGGCAGAAACCCCCGTCCGGTGAGTGAGACTGGTCCACACATCAGAAGTATGAGAAACGAGGTCGGATGATGCGTACGCGTCCGCTGAAGGTGGCGCTGCTGGGCTGTGGAGTGGTCGGCTCAGAGGTGGCGCGCATCATGACGACGCACGCCGACGACCTCGCCGCGCGCATCGGTGCGCCGGTCGAGCTCGCCGGTGTCGCCGTCCGCCGGCCATCCAAGGTGCGCGAGGGCATCGACCCCGCGCTGATCACCACCGATGCGACCGCCCTGGTCAAACGGGGCGACATCGACGTCGTCATCGAGGTCATCGGGGGCATCGAGCCCGCCCGCACGCTCATCACCACCGCCTTCGAACACGGCGCGGGCGTCGTCTCGGCCAACAAGGCGCTGCTCGCCGAGGACGGCTCCGCGCTCCACGCCGCCGCCGAGAGGTACGGCAGGGACCTCTACTACGAGGCCGCCGTGGCGGGCGCGATCCCGCTCGTACGTCCCCTGCGCGAGTCCCTCGCGGGGGACAAGGTCAACCGGGTGCTCGGCATCGTCAACGGCACGACCAACTTCATCCTCGACAGGATGGACACGAGCGGCGCCGGATACTCCGAAGCGCTCGACGAGGCCACCGCCCTCGGGTACGCCGAGGCCGACCCGACCGCCGACGTCGAGGGCTTCGACGCCGCCGCGAAGGCCGCCATCCTCGCCGGGATCGCCTTCCACACCCGCGTCAAGATCGGCGAGGTGCACCGCGAGGGCATCACGGAGGTCACCGCCGCCGACATCGCCTCCGCCCGGCGGATGGGCTGCACCGTCAAGCTCCTCGCCATCTGCGAGCGCGCGTCCGACGGCAGGTCCGTCACCGCCCGCGTGCATCCCGCGATGATCCCGCTCAGCCACCCGCTGGCCTCCGTCCGCGAGGCGTACAACGCTGTCTTCGTCGAGGCCGAGGCGGCCGGGCAGCTGATGTTCTACGGTCCCGGCGCGGGTGGCGCCCCGACCGCGTCCGCGGTCCTGGGCGACCTGGTCGCCGTGTGCCGCAACATCATCGGCGAGGCCACCGGCCCCGGTGAGTCCGCGTACACGCGTCTGCCGGTCAGCCCCATGGGCGACGTCGTGACGCGATACCACATCAGTCTCGACGTGGCCGACAAGCCTGGCGTACTCGCCCAGGTCGCGACGGTCTTCGCCGAACAGGGCGTATCCATCGATACGGTCCGACAGAAGAGCCGACAATCGGGCAGCGGCGACGGAGTTGCCATCGAGCAGGGTGGCGGCGGGCGACGGGTGGGCGGAGACGGCGAGGCATCCCTCGTCGTCGTCACCCACCGCGCGCCCGACGCCGCCCTCTCCGGGACCGTCGAAGCGCTCCGCAAGCTGGACACCGTGCGCGGTGTCGCCAGCATCATGCGTGTTGAAGGGGAGTAAGGACCCATGACCAGCAAGGGCACCCACCAGTGGCGCGGCATCATCGAGGAGTACCGGGACCGTCTTCCGGTCACGAGCACGACGCCCGTCGTCACCCTTCGTGAGGGCGGTACGCCGCTCGTTCCGGCGCAGGTCCTCTCCGAGCGCACGGGCTGCGAGGTGCACCTCAAGGTCGAGGGCGCCAACCCCACCGGGTCGTTCAAGGACCGCGGCATGACCATGGCGATCACCCGGGCCAAGGAGGAGGGTGCGCAGGCCGTCATCTGCGCCTCCACCGGCAACACCTCCGCCTCCGCCGCCGCGTACGCCGTGCGGGCGGGCATGGTCTGCGCCGTCCTCGTGCCGCAGGGCAAGATCGCGCTCGGCAAGATGGGGCAGGCGCTCGTCCACGGAGCGAAGATCCTCCAGGTCGACGGCAACTTCGACGACTGCCTGACCCTGGCCCGCAGCCTCTCGGACAACTACCCGGTGGCGCTGGTCAATTCGGTCAACCCGGTCCGGATCGAGGGCCAGAAGACCGCCGCGTTCGAGATCGTCGACGCGCTCGGCGACGCCCCTGACATCCATGTCCTGCCGGTGGGCAACGCGGGCAACATCACGGCCTACTGGAAGGGCTACAAGGAGTACGCCGGGGACGGGATCTCCACGCACACTCCGCGCATGTGGGGCTTCCAGGCGTCCGGTTCCGCGCCGATCGTCCGTGGCGAGATCGTCAAGGACCCGGCGACCATCGCCACCGCGATCCGTATCGGCAACCCGGCGTCCTGGCAGTTCGCGCTGGACGCCCGGGACGAATCGGGCGGCTTCATCGACGATGTGACGGACCGTCAGATCCTCTCGGCGTACCGCCTGCTGGCCTCCCAGGAGGGCGTCTTCGTCGAGCCCGCATCGGCCGCGTCCGTGGCCGGTCTGCTCAAGGCCGCAGAAGAGGGCAAGGTCGACCCCGGCCAGAAGATCGTCTGCACCGTCACGGGCAACGGCCTGAAGGACCCCGACTGGGCCGTCGCGGGTGCCCCGCAGCCGGTCACGGTCCCGGTCGACGCGGTGGCCGCGGCCGAGCGGCTGGGCCTCGCGTAGCGGCTCCTTGCCGCAGCTCAACCGCCCTTTCGGGGCGGAGAGCGCATGGGAGGTGTGCGACACGCATCGTGCGCCTCCTGTGCGCCCTATGTCGCGACAGAACCTTCCTTCGATAAGCTGTGGTCAAACCCACCCCGCCGCATCCGCCGCGGCGCTGCGGGCGCCGTGTCCGCCGGGCCTCGGTCCTCCGCACAAGGGCACCCCACGCTCGTTCGAAACACCCCGCACAACATCCCCGCCGCCGTACAGGAAGAGTCGTCCAACCGATGGCCGGTCCCGCGTTCCGAGCCGCCGCCGTCCGGGTGCGCGTCCCCGCAACCAGCGCCAATCTGGGCCCGGGTTTCGATGCCCTCGGCCTCTCGCTGGGGCTCTACGACGACGTCGTCGTCCGGGTCGCCGATTCCGGGCTGCACATCGACATCGCGGGTGAGGGCGCCGAGACGCTGCCCCGCGACGAGAACCACCTGCTCGTACGCTCCCTGCGGACGGCCTTCGACCTGCTCGGGGGGCAGCCCCGCGGCCTGGAGATCGTCTGCGCCAACCGCATCCCGCACGGCCGCGGCCTGGGCTCCTCGTCCGCCGCCATCTGCGCCGGGATCGTCGCCGCCCGCGCCGTGACGACGGGCGGCGAGGCCCGTCTCGACGACGCCGCGCTGCTGGAGCTGGCCACCGAGATCGAGGGGCACCCCGACAACGTCGCCGCGTGCCTCCTGGGCGGCTTCACCCTGGCCTGGATGGACGGGGGCGCCGCCAAGGCGATCCGGATGGATCCCGCGGACTCCGTCGTCCCCGTGGTCTTTGTCCCCGCCACCCCGGTGCTGACCGAGACCGCCCGCGGCCTCCTGCCGCGCACCGTCCCCCATGTGGACGCCGCGGCCAACGCCGGCCGTGCGGCCCTGCTCGTCGAGGCCCTGAGCCGGCGCCCCGAACTGCTGCTCGCCGCCACGGAGGACCGGATCCACCAGGAATACCGGGGGCCCGCGATGCCGCAGAGCGTGGAGCTGGTGAACCGGCTGCGTGCCGACGGCGTCGCCGCCGTCATCTCCGGTGCGGGGCCCACCGTGCTCGCGCTGACGGACGAGGGCTCGGCCGACAAGGTCGCCCGGCTGGCGGGTGAGGGCTGGGCCGCGAACAGGCTCGCCCTCGACGCCGCCGGTGCGAGCGTGCTGCCGCTCGCTGCGTAATCGCACGTGATTGCCGGTGCAAGAGAGGGGGAATGTTTGTTGGAGCCGGTAGTGTTAACCTCAAGTCAGCAATCGACGTCTTCGTGGCGCGTTGCTTCGTGTCCCGCTCCGGGACCACCACTCTTCCGTGAGCCTCCCCGACTGCCTGAGCAGCCTGCCTGAGCTGTCGAGCACGCTCCGGAACCGGCACGACACCCTCTTGCTCGTCCAGGAGTGGGCCGAGCAGGGGGATCTCGCGCCGGAACCCCGCACATTCGTCTCTCCGCCGTACCCGGCGGACCACCGCCCCGGCAAGGTCCGAGATCGACACGATCGACAGACCGCAGTCGGACAGCACAACCGGTCGCCGAGCCAGAAGGCCGACGTCCGCTCCAGGGAAGGACCCTTCGTGAGCGACACCACCGATCTGATGGGCGTGACTGCCGACAAGAACGTCGACAGCTCCGTGCCCGCCGAAGGTGCTGCCACTGGCACCACCGCACGGCGCCGCCGCTCCGGCACCGGCCTCGATGGCATGGTCCTGGCCGAGCTGCAGCAGGTCGCGTCCGGCCTCGGCATCAGGGGAACCGCGCGTATGCGCAAGAGCCAGCTGATCGAGGTCATCAAGGAGGCGCAGGCCGGAGGATCCTCCGCGCCCGCCCCCAAGGCCGCCGAGTCCGCCGGTGCGGACGCCGGGAGCAAGCCGAAGCGCCGCGCCACGTCCAAGACGCGCACGGGTGACGAGACCGCTGCCGCGCCGGCCGCCGACAAGGCCGCCGCCCAGCAGCAGATCGACATTCCCGGGCAGCCGGCCAGCGACGAGCAGCCTGCGGGCGAGCGCCGTCGTCGCCGGGCGACCGCGCAGGCGGGCAGCCCCGACACCAAGGCCGAGTCCAAGGCTGAGGCGCAGGCCGAGCCGAAGGGCGAGAGCCGTCAGGACCGCGCCGACGAGCGCGGCGAGGCGAAGGCCGACGCGAAGGCCGAGTCCGCCGCCGACACCGCCGAGGGCCGCCGCGGCGACCGCCAGGACGGCCGTCGCGACCGCCAGGACCGTGACCGCGGTGACCGCCGGGACCGCCAGCGCGACCGCCGCGGCAAGGGCGACGACCAGGGCCAGCAGGGCGGCGGGCGCCGCCAGGGCCAGGGGCAGAGCCAGGGCCAGGGTCAGCAGGGCGGCGGCCAGAACCAGGGCCAGGGCCCGCAGGGCGGCGGCCAGCAGGACGACGGTTACGACGACGAGGGCGGCCGTCGCGGCCGTCGCGGCCGTTACCGCGACCGCCGTGGCCGTCGTGGCCGCGACGACTTCGCGACCGACGTCCAGGTCGCCGACGACGACGTCCTGATCCCCGTCGCGGGCATCCTCGACATTCTCGACAACTACGCGTTCATCCGGACCTCCGGCTACCTGCCGGGCCCGAACGACGTGTACGTCTCGCTCGCCCAGGTCCGCAAGAACGGCCTGCGCAAGGGTGACCACGTCACCGGTGCGGTGCGCCAGCCCAAGGACGGCGAGCGCCGCGAGAAGTTCAACGCGCTGGTCCGTCTCGACTCCGTCAACGGCATGGCGCCGGAGAGCGGCCGCGGTCGCCCGGAGTTCCAGAAGCTGACCCCGCTGTACCCGCAGGACCGGCTCCGCCTGGAGACCGACTCCAACGTCCTGACCACCCGGATCATCGACATGGTCGCCCCGATCGGCAAGGGCCAGCGAGGCCTGATCGTGGCCCCGCCGAAGACCGGTAAGACCATGATCCTGCAGGCCATCGCCAACGCGATCACGGTCAACAGCCCCGAGTGCCACCTGATGGTCGTCCTGGTCGACGAGCGTCCGGAAGAGGTCACCGACATGCAGCGGTCGGTGAAGGGCGAGGTCATCTCCTCGACCTTCGACCGTCCCGCCGAGGACCACACCACGGTCGCCGAGCTCGCCATCGAGCGTGCGAAGCGCCTCGTGGAGCTGGGGCACGACGTGGTGGTCCTGCTGGACTCGATCACCCGTCTGGGCCGCGCCTACAACCTGGCGGCGCCGGCCTCAGGCCGCATCCTGTCCGGTGGTGTCGACTCGACCGCGCTCTACCCGCCGAAGCGCTTCTTCGGTGCGGCGCGGAACATCGAGGACGGCGGCTCGCTGACCATCCTGGCGACCGCCCTCGTCGAGACCGGCTCGCGCATGGACGAGGTGATCTTCGAGGAGTTCAAGGGCACCGGCAACATGGAGCTCAAGCTCGACCGGAAGCTCTCGGACAAGCGCATCTTCCCGGCGGTGGACGTCGACGCGTCCAGCACCCGTAAGGAAGAGATCCTCCTGGGCACCGACGAGTTGGCCGTGGTCTGGAAGCTGCGCCGGGTGCTTCACGCCCTCGACCAGCAGCAGGCCATCGAGCTGCTGCTGGACCGCATGAAGAAGACGCAGTCCAACGCGGAGTTCCTGCTCCAGATCCAGAAGACGACGCCGGGCAACGGCAGCAACGACTGACGTCGCCGCGTCGCACCTACGGCTGATGCCCCGTCACGAAAGTGGCGGGGCATCCGTCGTGACGGGCCATCAGCCGCCGCCGCCCGTCGGCGGAATGGGTTGTGGCCCGTGCGGACGGACGGGACCCGGCGCTCCGGCGCGGGCCCGGGCGGATCCGTGCACCTGCTGTGAGGGCGCAGGCCGCGACGCGGCTCCGGTCGGAGGGCCCCCGGCCGCCTTCGGGGTACCGGCCCGGCCGGGAGCGACGGAAGTCCCCGGCGTGCGATCTTTGCCACACGCCCCGCGGCCCGCACCGACCGGAACGGTCGCCGCCCGCAGGCGTGAAACACCAGGTGGGGGCCGGGTTGCCGGCGTGCTCACCCGCTCCTTGCGAGGCCCTCGCCGCCCGGCTGGGGCCTCAGCCCGCTGTGCAACGCTTCTCGCTGCTCCGGTCGTCCCACCGAGTGACGCCGGAGACCACGCCCGTGCACCACGGCAGGGGGTAGGAGCGAGAAGCGGAAGAGGCAGCGCATGAGCGAACAGAGCAGGGGCACCGGCCGAATACGTGGCACCGGCAGCCGCCGGAGGAAGCCACCGAGGGCCCGCAGGGTGAAGAGGACCGCCCTCTGGGGCGCCGCCGCCCTGGTGGTCGTCGGAGGTTCCGGGCTCGGTTACGCCTACTTCACGCTCAACGGCAATCTGAAGGGCGTCGACATCGACGCCGCCCTCGGAGCCGAGCGCCCCGACGACGTGGACAACGGATCGCAGGACATCCTGGTGCTGGGATCGGACTCCCGCTCGGGCGCCAACGCGGAGTACGGCGCCGATGAGGGGTCCGCGCGGGCGGACACCGCGATGATCGTCCACGTCAACGAGGGCCACACCTCCGCGAGCGTGGTCTCGGTCCCGCGCGACACCCTCGTCGACCGTCCCGCCTGCACGAGCGACACGACCGGTGAACAGGTCGGCTCGGAGCAGCAGACGATGTTCAACACCGCCTACGAGGTCGGCGGGCCCGCCTGCGCGGTGAAGACCGTGGAGTCGATGTCCGGCATCCGCATGGATCACTACGTCGAGGTCGACTTCACCGGGTTCAAGAAGCTCATCGACGAGCTGGGCGGCGTGAGGATCACCACCTCGCAGGCGATCGACGACCCCGACAGCCATCTCGCGCTGAAGCCCGGCACCCACACCCTGAGCGGGGAGCAGTCGCTCGGCCTCGTCCGTACGCGCCACAGCGTCGGCGACGGCAGTGACCTCGGCCGCATCCAGCTCCAGCAGGCGTTCGTGAAGGCGCTGATGGACCAGGCCAAGAGCGTCGGGGTGTTCTCGGACCCGAAGACCCTCTTCGGACTCGCCGACACCGCGACGAAGACCGTCACCACCGACTCCGAACTGGCCTCCGTCAACAAGCTGACCGGCTTCGCGAACGGGCTCAAGGGCCTCGGCTCGAAGAACGTCGACATGGTCACGCTGCCCGTGGAGTACGACCCCCAGGACCCGAACCGCGTGCTGCCGCAGAAGAAGGCCGACGCGCAGGTCTGGGCGGCGCTCAAGCAGGACAGGCCGATCCCGGAGTCCGCCACGGCGAAGTCCGCCGGCGACAAGGGCGGGGCCGGAGAAGTCGTCCGGTAGCAGCACCTTCCGTCTGCCTTCCGTGGGTCTTCCGTCACCGAACGGTCGCGGAACGTTCCCCGTACGCACGGGAATACACACGGCCGGGTCCTCGTTTTGGGAGATACGGCCGGTCCTGGCAGACTGGTACGTCGGTCCCGGTTCACGGACGCGCAATCCGCGCGTACGACCCGGAGCCCTCCCGATACTAGGAGACACCTTGAAGCGCGAGATTCACCCCCAGTACGTCGAGACGCAGGTCAGCTGCACCTGTGGTGCGTCGTTCACCACCCGGAGCACCCTCGACGGCGGCGCCATCCGCGCCGACGTCTGCTCCGAGTGCCACCCGTTCTACACGGGCAAGCAGAAGATCCTCGACACCGGCGGCCGCGTGGCCCGCTTCGAGGCCCGCTTCGGCAAGGCTGCCGGCTCCGCCAGCAAGTAGCGAGCCACTGCGCCGGTTCCCGACGCCCTCCAACGGGCGCCGGGACCGGCGTTTTTTCCGGCTGTGCGGCCGGGTGCGCCTCCCGGGGCGCGGTACCGGCACCACACCGTCCAGCAGGCCCGAAGACGTATGACGCAGAAACCAGGAGCCCGAAGATGTTCGAGGCGGTCGAGGAACTGATCGGTGAACACGCCGATCTCGAGAAGAAGCTCGCCGACCCGTCGGTCCACGCCGACCAGGCCAACGCGCGCAAGCTCAACAAGCGCTACGCGGAGCTGACCCCGATCGTCTCCACCTACCGGTCCTGGAAGCGGACCGGTGACGACATCGGGACCGCCCGCGAGTTCGCCGCCGACGACCCCGACTTCGCCGCCGAGGTCAAGGTCCTGGAGAAGCAGCGCGACGAGATCACCGAGAAGCTCCGGCTCCTCCTGGTCCCGCGTGACCCCAGTGACGACAAGGACGTGCTCCTGGAGATCAAGGCGGGCGCCGGCGGCGACGAGTCCGCCCTGTTCGCCGGTGACCTGCTGCGCATGTACCTGCGCTACGCCGAGCGCGTCGGCTGGAAGACCGAGATCATCGACTCCACCGAGTCCGAGCTCGGCGGCTACAAGGACGTCCAGGTCGCCGTGAAGACCAAGGGCGGCAACGGCGCCACCGAGCCCGGCCAGGGCGTCTGGGCGCGGATGAAGTACGAGGGCGGCGTGCACCGTGTGCAGCGCGTGCCCTCCACCGAGTCCCAGGGCCGCATCCACACCTCCGCCGCCGGTGTGCTCGTCACGCCCGAGGCGGAGGAGGTCGACGTCGAGATCCACGCCAACGACCTGCGGATCGACGTCTACCGCTCCTCGGGACCCGGCGGCCAGTCCGTCAACACCACCGACTCCGCGGTCCGCATCACGCACCTGCCGACCGGTGTCGTCGCCTCCTGCCAGAACGAGAAGAGCCAGCTCCAGAACAAGGAGCAGGCCATGCGCATCCTGCGGTCCCGGCTGCTGGCCGCCGCCCAGGAGGCTGCCGAGCAGGAAGCCTCCGACGTACGCCGCAGCCAGGTGCGCACCGTGGACCGCTCCGAGAAGATCCGGACGTACAACTTCCCGGAAAACCGGATCTCGGACCACCGCGTCGGCTTCAAGGCGTACAACTTGGACCAGGTGCTCGACGGTGACCTCGACGCCGTCATCCAGGCATGCGTGGACGCCGACTCGGCCGCCAAGCTCGCCGCCGCATAAGCCGCACAAGGCGCGTACCCGACCCGCCCGTGAACCCGTACGGAGAACCGCGATGAACCTGCTGCTCGCCGAGGTGGCCCAGGCCACCCAGCGGCTGGCCGACGCCGGTGTCCCCTCACCGCGCTTCGACGCCGAGGAACTCGCCGCGTTCGTGCACGGCGTCAAGCGGGGCGAGCTGCACCATGTGCCGGATGCCGACTTCGACGCCCGGTACTGGGAGACGATCGCCCGCCGCGAGGCCCGCGAGCCGCTCCAGCACATCACCGGCCGCGCCTTCTTCCGCTATCTGGAGCTCCAGGTCGGACCCGGAGTCTTCGTGCCGCGCCCGGAGACCGAGTCGGTCGTCGGCTGGGCGATAGACGCGGTGCGCGCGATGGACGTCGTCGAACCGCTGATCGTCGACCTCTGCACCGGGTCGGGCGCGATCGCGCTCGCCATGGCGCAGGAGGTGCCGCGCTCCCGCGTGCACGCCGTGGAGCTGTCCGAGGACGCCCTGAGATGGACCCGGAAGAACGCCGAGGGGTCCAGGGTCACCGTCCACCGCGGCGACGCCCTGAGCGCCCTTCCCGAGCTGGACGGCCAGGTCGACCTGGTCATCTCCAACCCGCCCTACATCCCGCTCACCGAGTGGGAGTACGTGGCGCCCGAGGCCCGCGACCACGACCCGCAGATGGCGCTGTTCTCCGGCGAGGACGGCCTCGACACCATCCGAGGCATCGAACGCACGGCGCACCGTCTGCTCCGCCCCGGCGGGCTCGTCGTCATCGAGCACGCCGACACACAGGGCGGCCAGGTGCCGTGGATCTTCACCGAGGAGCGGGGATGGGCCGACGCGGCCGACCACCCCGACCTGAACAGGCGCCCCCGGTTCGCGACGGCACGCAAGGCCATGCCGTGACCACCGGGGCACCGGCACCGCACGATCCCTACCCTTACATGTCCGAGGAGGCCGGCTGATGGCACGGCGATACGACTGCAACGACGCGACCGACCGTACGACCGGCCTGCGTGAGGCCGCGTCCGCCGTCCGCCGCGGCGAACTGGTCGTGCTGCCCACCGACACCGTGTACGGGATCGGTGCGGACGCCTTCAGTTCGGAGGGTGTCGCCGACCTCCTCGACGCCAAGGGCCGCGGCCGCAACATGCCGACCCCTGTCCTGATCGGCTCCCCGAACACCCTGCACGGCCTGGTCACCGACTTCTCCGAGCAGGCCTGGGAGCTCGTCGACGCGTTCTGGCCCGGGGCCCTCACTCTCGTCGCCAAGCACCAGCCGTCGCTGCAGTGGGACCTCGGCGACACCCGTGGCACCGTCGCCGTCCGGATGCCCCTGCACCCGGTCGCCATCGAGCTCCTCACGGAGGTGGGCCCGATGGCCGTCTCCAGCGCGAACCTCACCGGACACCCCTCTCCCGAGGACTGCGACGCCGCCCAGGAGATGCTCGGCGACAGCGTCTCCGTCTACCTCGACGGGGGCCCGACCCCCGGCATCGTGCCGTCCTCGATCGTCGACGTCACCGGCAGGATCCCGGTGCTGCTGCGGGCCGGCGCCCTCACGGTCGAGGAGCTCCGCAAGGTGGTCCCCGACCTCGAGGTGGCCAATTGACCGCCCCTGAGGGGCGTGGCATAGCGGGGCAGCACGACACTTTCCGCATCCTCCACGTCAGCACCGGCAACGTCTGCCGCTCGCCCATCACCGAGCGGCTGACCCGCCATGCCCTCGTTGACCGCCTCGGTGATCCGCTGAGCGGCGGCCTCATCGTGGAGAGCGCGGGGACCTGGGGACACGAGGGCGCGCCCATGGAGGCCAACGCGGAGGTCGTACTCGCCGACTTCGGGGCCGACGCCACGGGTTTCGTCGGCCGCGAACTCCTCGACGAGCACGTGATCCGCGCCGACCTGGTGCTCACCGCCACCCGGGACCACCGCGCCCAGGTGATCTCCATGGGCCACTCGGCGGGCCTGCGGACCTTCACGCTCAAGGAGTTCACCCGGCTGGTGCGGGCCATAGACCCCGCGACCCTCCCGGACGCGCGCGAGGAGGGTGTCGTCGAGCGCGCCCGCGCGCTGGTGCGCGCCGCGGCGGCCCTGCGCGGCTGGCTGCTGGCCCCCACCGCGGAGGCCGACGAGGTCTACGACCCGTACGGCGCCCCGATCACCTTCTTCCGCTCGGTCGGTGACGAGATCAGCCAGGCGCTCGATCCCGTCATGACGGCGCTGACGGGGGTACGCGCCCCCCACTGAGCAACCGCCGGCCCACGCGCCCCGCACCGAGGTGCGCCGACCGGCGTAGAGGGGCGTCCGGCAGCGGGCAGGCGGCCGGGGGCGGGCCTACATTGGATCTGACGCCACGCACCCCCTCCTCCAGGCCCGGAGCCCTCGATGCCGGTCAGCACTCCAGCCGCACGCGCGGCCGCGCCAGCGCCCTCCCCGTCCGACACCGCCATGCCGCAGGACTTCGGCGCCCTGCTCCGCCAGGACCCGGAGATCGGCGGCATCCTGCTCGCCGAGACCGCCCGGCAGTCGAGCACCCTCCAGCTCATCGCCGCCGAGAACTTCACCTCGCCCGCGGTTCTCGCCGCCCTCGGCTCCCCGCTCGTCAACAAGTACGCCGAGGGCTATCCCGGCGCCCGGTACCACGGCGGCTGCGAACAGGCCGACGCCGTGGAACGCGCCGCCGTCCGGCGGGCCATGTCCCTGTTCGGCGCCGAGCACGCCAACGTGCAGCCGCACTCCGGCTCCTCCGCCGTCCTCGCCGCGTACGCCGCGCTGCTCCGCCCCGGAGACACGGTGCTGGCCATGGGACTCCCGTACGGCGGGCACCTCACCCACGGCGCCCCGGGGAACTTCTCCGGACGCTGGTTCGACTTCGCCGGCTACGGCGTCGACCCCGACAGCGGGCTCATCGACTACGCCCAGGTGCGCGCCCTGGCCCGGGCCCGGCGCCCCAAGGCGATCGTCTGCGGGTCGATCTCCTACCCCCGGCACCCCGACTACGAGCAGTTCAGGGACATCGCCGACGAGGCCGGCGCCTATCTGATCGCGGACGCGGCCCACCCGATGGGGCTGATCGCCGGGGGAGCGGCGCCCAGCCCGGTCCCGTACGCGGACGTGGTGTGCGCGACCACGCACAAGGTGCTGCGCGGACCGCGCGGCGGCATGATCCTGTGCGGCGTCGAACTCTCGGAGCGCATCGACCGCGCCGTGTTCCCGTTCACCCAGGGCGGCGCCCAGATGCACACGGTCGCGGCGAAGGCCGTCGCCTTCGGGGAGGCGTCGACCCCGGGGTACACGGTCTACGCCCATCGCGTCGTCGCGCATGCCCGGGTGCTGGCGGCCGCTCTCGAAGCCGAGGGCTTCGAGATCACCACGGGCGGTACGGACACCCACATCGTCGTCGCGGACCCGGCCCCGCTGGGTGTCGACGGCCGCGCCGCCCGCGAGCGGCTCATGGCCGCCGGGATGGTCCTGGACACATGTGCCCTGCCGTACGGGGACGCGCGCGGGCTCCGGCTCGGCACCGCTGCCGTCACCACCCAGGGCATGGACGAGGACGACATGGCGCGGATCGCCGTGCTGTTCGGCGCTGCCGTGCGGGACGAGGGCGATGCCGGCCTGCTGCGGGCAGAGGTGCGCGGACTGGCCGAGCGCAATCCGCCGTATCCGGGGTAGACGGTGTGGACGAGGTATGTGCAACCAACACCCGTGGCTCGGCGTCCTTGCTGTGGAGACTAGGGTGTGGGGCTGAGATGGCCGGCGAATTCTGTGGGGCAGCCCGTGCGTGATTACCTGCTGACGCTCTGTGTCACGGCAGCGGTTACCTATCTGCTGACCGGGCCGGTGCGGAAGTTCGCCATCGCGATCGGGGCGATGCCCGCGATCCGTGCGCGCGACGTACACCGGGAACCGACACCTCGGCTCGGTGGCATCGCCATGTTCGGCGGACTGTGTGCGGGGCTGATCGTCGCGGACCACCTGTTCAACCTGAACGGCGTGTTCGAGCTCTCCAACGAACCCAGGGCCCTGCTCTCCGGCGCCGCCCTGATCTGGCTGATCGGCGTCCTTGACGACAAGTTCGAGATCGACGCGCTGATCAAGCTCGGCGGACAGATGATCGCCGCCGCGGTCATGGTCATCCAGGGTCTGACGATCCTGTGGCTGCCCATCCCGGGCCTCGGCACCGTCGCGCTCACCCAGTGGCAGGGCACGCTCCTCACGGTGGCGCTGGTCGTGATCACCATCAACGCGGTGAACTTCGTCGACGGCCTGGACGGCCTCGCGGCCGGCATGGTCTGCATCGCGTCCGCGGCGTTCTTCCTCTACACCTACCGGCTCTGGTACGGGTACGGGATCGAGGCGGCCGCCCCCGCGACGCTCTTCGCCGCGATCCTGATGGGCATGTGCCTCGGCTTCCTGCCGCACAACATGCACCCCGCCCGGATCTTCATGGGTGACTCCGGGTCCATGCTGATCGGCCTGGTGCTGGCCGCCGGCGCCATCTCGGTCACCGGCCAGGTCGACCCGGACGCGATGAAGCTGTTCGAGGGCAGCGAGCGGCAGGCGACCCACGCGATGCTGCCGGTCTTCATCCCGCTGCTGCTGCCGCTGACGATCATCGCCATCCCGGCCGCCGACCTGATCCTCGCGATCGTGCGGCGTACCTGGAACGGTCAGTCGCCGTTCGCGGCCGACCGCGGGCACCTGCACCACCGGCTGCTGGAGATCGGGCACTCGCACAGCAGGTCCGTGCTGATCATGTACTTCTGGTCCGCCCTGATCGCTTTCGGCGCGGTCGGCTACTCCGTCCACTCCGCGTCGCTCTGGATCGTGCTGGTGATCGTGGGACTCAGCGCCGTGGGCCTGGTCCTGCTGCTGATGCCGCGCTTCACCCCGCGCGCCCCGCACTGGGCGGAGTCCTTCGTACCGCCCCGCTACCGGCGCCGCCGGCGCGAGGACGAGACCGAGGATGCCCCGCAGGGCCAACACGGCCACGGGGGCTCGCAGATGGCCTCTCCGGAGCCTGAACGGGCCTCGGTGTCCGTGGGCGTCTCCGGCGTCAACGGGGCGACCGCGATCGGCCCCCGTTCGCGCTTCACGGATCGGGACCGGGCCGAGTCACCGCGTTAGCGGTGCCGACGCAGAAGCCCCAATACCAGACAATACGTCGTGATGTTCTGCACACACGCGCGGCTTAACTCTCATGTGTGACAGCTGGCACACTTTCTGAGTAAAGACCTCATCAAATAGTTTGTGATACCGTTCACGAACCCGGTGACAGAGCCGAAGGACCTGAGTGCCACGGTCCCTCGGCCCGAGGCATCGACTCGGACCGGGCCTACGCTCGTCCCTGACGACCACTGACCACCCCCTGCCACGCGGAGTAACCGCCATGCCGTCCAACGACGCCCGGACTCTCCTCCACACCGCCGTGCCCACTGCCGCCGCCGGTGTTGTCGCCGTCGCCGTCAGCGCTGCGCTCGCCGGCGGCAAGGGAGCGATCGGTGCGGCGGTCGGGACGCTGGTGGTGATCCTCTTCATGGGGATCGGACTCGGCGTTCTGCAGCGCACGGCCAAGTCCATGCCGCATCTGTTCCAGGCCATGGGCCTGGTGCTCTACACGACCGAACTGCTGCTGCTCTTCGTCTTCGTCGCCGCGTTCCAGAACACGACCCTGTTCAACCCGAGGGCTTTCGCGGCCTCGTTGATGGCCGCGACGCTCGTATGGGTCGCGGCGCAGATCCGTGTGCACATGAAGACCAAGATCCTTTACGTCGAGCCGGACTCGTCTGCGGGCAAGACGCCCGAGAACATGGGGTCTTCGACGTGAGGGGTAGGCCCGGGATAAGCGCGCGTTCGAGACCCTGCTATCGTCCGGTGCCAACTGCGGCACTGCGGGCGCGGGCATCAAATTCGGCGCCTGCTCCATCGCGAGGCGTAATGCCTGAGCCGCCCCCCATCCGTAACACCAGTCCAGTGCCGACCAGCGGCTGCTTGCCGCGCCGACACAACGAGGTTGCCGTACCTATGCGCCACGCTGAAGGAGCCCGCGGTGAGTGCTGACCCGACGACGGTGCTCGCCTTCGAGACCGACTGCCACATCTTCGACGGATGCGGCTTCCCGGCTCCTGGCCTGCACTCCTTTGTTTTCGAGCCGATGGCCACCGTCGGCGGCATCGAGATCAACAAGCCGATGCTGCTGGCGGTTCTGAGCACCGTTGTCGTCGTCGGCTTCTTCTGGGCGGCTTTCAACAAGCCGAAGCTGGTGCCCGGAAAGCTCCAGATGGTCGCCGAGGCGGGATACGACTTCATCCGCACCGGCGTGGTCTACGAGACGCTCGGCAAGCGCGAGGGCAAGAAGTACGTGCCCCTCATGGTCTCGCTGTTCTTCTTCATCTGGATCATGAACCTCTGGGCGATCATTCCGCTCGCCCAGTTCCCGGTGGTCTCGGTCATCGGATTCCCGGTGGCGCTGGCCGCGATCGTGTACGTCCTCTGGGTCAGCCTGACCTTCAAGCGGCACGGCTTCGTCGGCGGCTGGAAGAACATCTCCGGCTACGACCCGTCGATCGGCCCGGCTCTCCCGTTCGTCATGGCCATCGAGATCATGTCGAACCTGCTGATCCGGCCGTTCACCCACGCCGTGCGACTCTTCGCCAACATGTTCGCCGGTCACGTGCTGCTGCTGATCTTCACGATCGCCAGCTGGTACCTGCTGAACGGCATCGGCATCGCATACGCCGGTGTCTCCTTCGTGATGGTCATCCTGATGACCGCCTTCGAACTGTTCATCCAGGCGCTGCAGGCCTACGTGTTCGTTCTCCTGGCCTGCAACTACATTCAGGGCGCTCTCGCCGAGCACCACTGAGCAGCAGCCCAGCTCCCCCCGATAGTCGTCCGGTGGCCAACCCCCACCGGTTCTGAAAGAGAAGGAAGAAACGGCATGTCCGCTCTTGAGACCCTCGCCGCCGTCAACATCACGGGCAACCTCGGTTCCATCGGCTACGGCCTCGCCGCGATCGGCCCCGGCGTCGGCGTCGGCATCATCTTCGGTAACGGCACCCAGGCGCTGGCCCGTCAGCCCGAGGCTGCCGGCCTGATCCGCTCGAACCAGATCCTCGGCTTCGTGCTCTGTGAGGCGCTCGCCCTGATCGGTCTCGTCATGCCCTTCGTCTACCCGGTCGACTAATTCGCGGCATTCCGACCGCCCGAAGCGACGAAAGGCATTGATGTGAACGCCCTACAGCTGGCGTCCGAGGGAGAGATCCAGAACCCTCTCCTCCCGGCGATCCCCGAGATCGTCATCGGCCTGATCGCCTTCGCCATCGTCTTCGGTTTCCTCGCCAAGAAGCTCCTCCCGAACATCAATAAGGTTCTGGAAGAGCGTCGCGAGGCCATCGAAGGCGGTATCGAGAAGGCCGACGCGGCCCAGACCGAGGCCCAGAGCGTTCTTGAGCAGTACAAGGCTCAGCTCGCCGAGGCCCGCCACGAGGCCGCTCGTCTGCGCCAGGAGGCGCAGGAGCAGGGTGCCGTCATCATCCAGGAGATGAGGGCGGAAGGTCAGCGGCAGCGCGAGGAGATCATCGCGGCAGGCCACGCCCAGATCGAGGCCGACCGCAAGGCCGCGGCGTCCGCGCTGCGTCAGGACGTGGGCAGCCTCGCCACCGCCCTGGCCGGCAAGCTCGTCGGCGAGTCCCTCGAGGACCACGCCCGGCAGAGCGGCACCGTCGACCGATTCCTCGACGAGCTCGAGGCGAAGGCCGAGGCCGTCCGATGAACGGAGCGAGCCGCGAGGCGCTGGCCTCCGCACGTGAGCGTCTCGACGCACTGACCGACTCCACGTCGGTCGACGCGGCGAAGCTCGCCGAGGAGCTGGCAGCCGTCACCGCGCTGCTCCACCGCGAGGTGTCGCTGCGCCGGGTCCTCACCGACCCGTCGCAGGGCGGCGAGGCCAAGGCCGAGCTGGCCGGACGACTGCTGAGGGGGCAGGTGGGCGGCGAAGCCGTGGACCTGGTCTCCGGCATGGTGCGGTCCCGCTGGTCGCAGTCCCGTGACCTGGTCGACTCGGTCGAGGAGCTGGCGAACACCGCAGACCTCACCGCGGCCCAGCGCGCGGGTGCGCTCGACGACGTCGAGGACGAACTGTTCCGGTTCGGCCGGATCGTCGGCTCCGACGTGGCACTGCGCTCGGCCCTGACCGACAAGGCGGCTCCGGCCTCCGCCAAGAGCGGGCTGCTCCGCGGCCTGCTCGGCGGCAAGGTCCAGCCGGTCACCGAGCGCGTGATCACGCGCCTCGTGACGCAGCCCCGAGGACGTAGCCTGGAGGCGGGACTCGAATCCCTGTCCAGGCTCGCCGCGGAGCGCCGGGACCGCATGGTCGCCGTCGTCACCTCGGCGGTGCCGCTGTCCGACAACCAGAAGCAGCGCCTCGGCGCCGCACTGGCGAAGATCTACGGCCGTCAGATGCACCTGAACCTGGACGTGGACCCCGAGGTCCTCGGCGGGATCTCGGTGCGCGTCGGTGACGAGGTCATCAACGGCACGATCGCGGAGCGCCTCGACGAGGTCACCCGCAGGATGGCCGGCTGACAGCGCGCAGCGCCCACACCGCACCAACTGAACGAGCAAGAACAGCGGCCCGGTTGGGCCGTGCAGAAATTGCAGAAGATTCCTGGGGGTCGCCCCCAGACCCCCTTAAGAAACTTCGGGCCCAACAAGGAGAGCAGGGAACCCAGATGGCGGAGCTCACGATCCGGCCGGAGGAGATCCGGGACGCACTGGATAACTTTGTCCAGTCGTACCAGCCGGACGCGGCCTCGCGCGAGGAGGTCGGAACGGTCAGCGTTGCCGGCGACGGCATCGCGAAGGTGGAGGGTCTGCCCTCCGCCATGGCGAACGAGCTGCTGAAGTTCGAGGACGGAACCCTCGGTCTCGCCCTCAACCTCGAGGAGCGCGAGATCGGTGCGATCGTCCTCGGCGAGTTCAGCGGAATCGAGGAGGGCCAGCCGGTGCAGCGCACCGGTGAGGTGCTCTCCGTCGGCGTCGGCGAGGGTTACCTCGGCCGCGTCGTCGACCCGCTCGGCAACCCGATCGACGGTCTCGGCGAGATCGCGACCGAAGGCCGTCGCGCCCTCGAGCTGCAGGCCCCTGGCGTCATGGTCCGCAAGTCGGTGCACGAGCCGATGCAGACCGGCTACAAGGCCGTCGACGCCATGGTGCCGATCGGCCGCGGCCAGCGTCAGCTGATCATCGGCGACCGTCAGACGGGTAAGACCGCTCTGGCCGTCGACACGATCATCAACCAGCGCGACAACTGGCGCTCGGGCGACGTGAACAAGCAGGTGCGCTGCATCTACGTCGCCATCGGTCAGAAGGGCTCCACCATCGCCTCCGTGCGCGGTGCCCTCGAAGAGGCCGGCGCGCTCGAGTACACGACCATCGTCGCCGCCCCGGCGTCCGACCCGGCCGGCTTCAAGTACCTGGCGCCGTACACCGGTTCGGCCATCGGCCAGCACTGGATGTACGACGGCAAGCACGTCCTCATCATCTTCGACGACCTCTCGAAGCAGGCCGACGCCTACCGCGCCGTGTCGCTTCTGCTGCGCCGTCCGCCGGGCCGCGAGGCCTACCCGGGCGACGTCTTCTACCTGCACTCGCGTCTGCTGGAGCGCTGCGCCAAGCTCTCCGACGACATGGGCGCCGGTTCGATGACGGGCCTCCCGATCGTCGAGACCAAGGCGAACGACGTGTCGGCGTTCATCCCGACCAACGTCATCTCCATCACCGACGGCCAGTGCTTCCTGGAGTCCGACCTGTTCAACGCGGGTCAGCGTCCGGCGCTCAACGTCGGTATCTCGGTCTCCCGAGTCGGTGGCTCCGCCCAGCACAAGGCCATGCGCCAGGTGTCCGGCCGCCTCCGTGTGGACCTCGCCCAGTACCGCGAGCTGGAGGCGTTCGCCGCCTTCGGTTCCGACCTGGACGCGGCCTCCAAGGCTTCGCTGGAGCGCGGTAAGCGCATGGTCGAGCTGCTCAAGCAGCCGCAGTACGCCCCGTTCCCCGTCGAGGAGCAGGTCGTCTCCGTCTGGGCCGGCACCACCGGCAAGATGGACGACGTCCCGGTCGAGGACATCCGCCGCTTCGAGACCGAGCTGCTGGAGTACCTGCGCCGTGAGCGCAAGGACCTCCTGACCAGCATCGCCGAAGGCGCGAAGATGTCCGACGACACGCTGCAGTCGATCGCCGACGCGATTGCCGCCTTCAAGCAGCAGTTCGAGACCTCGGACGGCAAGCTCCTGGGCGAGGGCTGATCGATGGGCGCTCAGCTTCGCGTTTACAAGCGCCGCATCCAAGCCGTCACCGCGACCAAGAAGATCACCAAGGCGATGGAGATGATCGCCGCCTCGCGCATCGTCAAGGCGCAGCGCAAGGTGGCGGCGTCGATGCCGTACGCGACCGAGCTCACCCGTGCGGTGACCGCGGTGGCGACCGGCTCGAACACCAACCACCCGCTCACCACCGAGGCCGAGTCCCCGGCCCGGGCCGCGGTCCTGCTCCTCACGAGCGACCGCGGTCTGGCCGGCGGCTACTCCTCCAACGCCATCAAGGCGGCGGAGCGGCTGAGGGAGCGGCTGGCAGCCGAGGGCAAGGAGGTCGACACGTACATCGTCGGCCGCAAGGGTGTCGCGTACTACGGCTTCCGCGAGCGCAAGGTCGCGGAATCGTGGACCGGCTTCACCGACAGCCCCGAGTACTCGGACGCCAAGAAGATCGCCGAGCCCCTCATCGCGTCCATCCAGAAGGACACGGCCGAGGGCGGCGTCGACGAGCTGCACATCGTCTTCACGGAGTTCGTGTCGATGATGACGCAGAACGCGGTCGACGGCCGGATGCTGCCGCTGTCGCTCGACGAGGTCACGGAGGAGAGCACCGAGAAGGGCGAGATCCTTCCGCTGTTCGACTTCGAGCCGTCGGCTGAGGACGTCCTCGACGCCCTTCTGCCGCGCTACGTCGAGAGCCGTATCTACAACGCACTGCTGCAGGCCGCCGCTTCCGAGCACGCCGCCCGCCGTCGTGCG
This sequence comes from Streptomyces mutomycini, assembly GCF_001700505.1. Classification (GTDB taxonomy): domain Bacteria; phylum Actinomycetota; class Actinomycetes; order Streptomycetales; family Streptomycetaceae; genus Streptomyces; species Streptomyces mutomycini. The sequence goes on along the minus strand of NZ_MAPV01000098.1, from coordinate 12,134 downwards.
ATGAAGTCGGCGACCGACAACGCCGGGGATCTGATCAAGAGCCTCTCCCGGCTTGCCAACGCGGCCCGACAGGCCGAAATCACCCAGGAAATCAGCGAGATCGTCGGCGGTGCAGGTGCGCTGGCCGACGCGTCCGCGGGGAGTGACAAGTAATGACGACGACAGTTGAGACGGCCGCTGCCACGGGCCGCGTCGCCCGGGTCATCGGCCCGGTCGTCGACGTGGAGTTCCCCGTCGACGCGATGCCGGAGATCTACAACGCCCTGCACGTCGAGGTCGACGACCCGGCCGAGGCCGGCGCTCGTAAGACGCTGACCCTCGAGGTCGCCCAGCACCTGGGTGACGGCGTGGTCCGCGCGATCTCGATGCAGCCCACCGACGGTCTGGTCCGCCAGGCCGCGGTGACCGACACGGGCGCGGGCATCACCGTCCCGGTCGGTGACATCACCAAGGGCAAGGTGTTCAACACCCTCGGCCGGATCCTGAACGAGCCGGAGGCCGAGGCGCAGATCACCGAGCGCTGGCCGATCCACCGCAAGGCCCCGGCCTTTGACCAGCTCGAGTCCAAGACCGAGATGTTCGAGACGGGCCTGAAGTGTGTCGACCTGCTGACCCCGTACGTCAAGGGCGGCAAGATCGGTCTGTTCGGTGGTGCGGGCGTCGGCAAGACCGTCCTCATCCAGGAAATGATCATGCGTGTGGCGAAGCTGCACGACGGTGTGTCGGTGTTCGCCGGTGTCGGTGAGCGCACCCGTGAGGGCAATGACCTCATCGACGAGATGACCGAGTCGGGCGTCCTGGACAAGACCGCGCTGGTCTTCGGCCAGATGGACGAGCCGCCGGGCACCCGTCTGCGGGTCGCGCTGTCCGCCCTGACCATGGCGGAGTACTTCCGCGATGTGCAGAAGCAGGACGTGCTGCTCTTCATCGACAACATCTTCCGCTTCACGCAGGCCGGTTCCGAGGTCTCCACGCTGCTCGGCCGTATGCCGTCCGCGGTGGGCTACCAGCCGACCCTGGCCGACGAGATGGGTGTGCTCCAGGAGCGCATCACCTCGACGCGTGGTCACTCGATCACCTCGATGCAGGCGATCTACGTGCCGGCGGACGACCTGACCGACCCGGCTCCGGCGACCACCTTCGCGCACCTCGACGCGACGACGGTGCTCTCCCGGCCGATCTCGGAGAAGGGCATCTACCCGGCGATCGACCCGCTGGACTCGACGTCCCGCATCCTGGACCCGCGCTACATCACGCAGGAGCACTACGAGACGGCCAGCCGTGTCAAGGGGATCCTGCAGAAGTACAAGGACCTCCAGGACATCATCGCGATCCTCGGTATCGACGAGCTGGGCGAGGAGGACAAGCTCGTTGTCCACCGTGCCCGTCGCGTCGAGCGCTTCCTTTCGCAGAACACCCACGCCGCCAAGCAGTTCACCGGCCTGGACGGTTCGGACGTGCCGCTCGACGAGTCGATCGCCGCGTTCAACTCGATCTGTGACGGTGAGTACGACCACTTCCCGGAGCAGGCGTTCTTCATGTGCGGTGGCATTGAGGACCTCAAGGCCAACGCCAAGGAGCTCGGCGTCTCCTGAGCCTCCGGCTCACCGAGGGGGGTGGGTGTGTCCCGCCCCCCTCACCACGCCCCGTAGAATTGAAACGACACCCGGCACGACCGCCGGGTGGTGACCCGAGGAGCCACCCTTGGCTGCTGAGCTGCATGTCGAGCTGGTCGCCGCGGACCGCAGTGTCTGGTCCGGCGAGGCCACCCTCGTTGTCGCACGTACCACGTCCGGCGACATCGGCGTCATGCCCGGTCACCAGCCGCTCCTGGGTGTGCTGGAATCGGGCCCCGTGACGATCCGTACGAGCGACGGCGGGACTGTTGTCGCCGCTGTGCACGGCGGTTTCATCTCGTTCGCGGACAACAAGCTCTCGCTGCTTGCGGAGATCGCTGAGCTTGCTGATGAGATCGACGTCCAGCGCGCCGAGCGTGCGCTGGAGCGTGCGAAGTCCGACACGGACGCGGGCGCCGAGCGCCGCGCGGACGTGCGACTGCGTGCGGTGGCGGCGCACTGAGCGTCCCCACGAGGAGTTTTTGACTCAGCCGCGGCCCGAGCTGGAGAGATCCAGACCGTGTCGCGGCTGAGGCGATGCAGGTGCAGTCCGGTTCGGCTCGGTTCGGTATCCGTTACTCGACGATGCGAGGAGGTCGGTGGAGGTGGTCCTCGCTCTGTGGGTGGGCGGTCTGGTCGTTGTACTGGTCGCGGTGGGTCTGTTCGTCTTCGGCCTCCGCAGGCGGCTGATCCAGCGGTCCGGCGGAACCTTCGACTGCAGCCTGCGCTGGGACGTGTCCGAGGAGCCCGACCCGTCCGGCAAGGGCTGGGTGTACGGGGTCGCCCGCTACAGCGGTGACCGCGTCGACTGGTTCCGGGTCTTCTCCTACTCGCCCCGCCCGCGCCGGGGGCTGGAGCGCTCCGCCATCGAGGTGGTCGCACGCCGGCTGCCCGAGGGCGAGGAGGAGCTTGCGCTCCTGTCCGACTCCGTCGTGCTCGGCTGTCTCCACCGGGGGACGCGCCTGGAGCTGGCGATGAGCGAAGACGCCCTGACCGGCTTCCTCGCCTGGCTGGAGGCGGCACCGCCCGGCCAGCGGGTCAATGTGGCTTAGGTAGAGGGCCCTCCCCGGGACGGAGTCGGGGGGAGGGGCAATGCGGCTTGGACGAAAGCGCATAGGAAAACCGGGGAGACAGGGGGCGGACCTGTCTCCCCGGCGCTTTTCCGGGGGTGCGACTGACTCGTGGGGTTAGTTGAGGCCGTTGTCCATCGCGGTCACGAGCTCACCGTTCGCGGTGTCGCCACTGAACTCCCAGAAGAACGCACCGCCCAGTCCCTGGCTGTTCGCCCAGGCCATCTTGGACGTGATCGTCGCCGGGGTGTCGTAGCTCCACCAGTTCGTGCCGCAGTGCGCGTAAGCCGTGCCCGCGATCGTGCCGGTGGCGGGGCAGGTGTTCTTGAGGACCTTGTAGTCCTCGTTGCCGGCCTCGTAGGTGCCCGGGGCCGCGCCGGTCGCCGTGCCACCGGGAGCGGACTGGGTGACACCGGTCCAGCCGCGGCCGTAGAAGCCGATACCGAGGAGCAGCTTCGAGGCCGGGACGCCCTGGGCCTTCAGCTTCGCGATCGCGGCGGCGGAGTTGAAGCCCTCCTGCGGGATGCCGGAGTACGAGGTCAGCGGCGAGTGCGGGGCCGTCGGGCCCTTCGGTGCGAAGGCGCCGAAGAAGTCGTACGTCATCACGTTGTACCAGTTCATGGACTGGGCGGCGCCGGCGTAGTCGGCCGCGTCGATCTTGCCGCCCGTCGAGCCGTCCGCGGTGATCGCGGCGGTGACCAGGTTGTTTGCGCCGAACTTCGTCCGCAGGGCGGAGGCGACGTTCTTCAGTGCTGCCGGGCCGCTGGTGTCGCAGGTGAGACCGCAGGCGTTGGGGTACTCCCAGTCGATGTCGATGCCGTCGAAGACGTCGGCCCAGCGGGGGTCCTCGACCAGGTCGTAGCAGGACTGGGCGAAGGCGGCCGGGTTCTGGGCCGCCTGCGGGAAGCCGCCGGACCAGGTCCAGCCGCCGAACGACCAGAGGACCTTGATGTGCGGGTACTTCGCCTTCAGCTTGCGCAGCTGGTTGAAGTTGCCCCGCAGCGGCTGGTCCCAGGTGTCGGCGACGCCGTCGACCGACTGGTCGGCGGTGTAGGCCTTGTCGTAGTCGGCGTAGGCGTCACCGATGGTGCACTTGCCGTTCTGGACGTTGCCGAACGCGTAGTTGATGTGTGTGATCTTCGAGGCGGAGCCGGAGGTCACGAGGTTCTTGACGTGGTAGTTGCGCCCGTAGACGCCCCACTCGGTGAAGTAGCCGAGGTTGATCTTGTCGCCGGTGCCGGGGCCCGGGTCGGTGGTGCCGGTGGTGCGGACGGCCACCGAGCCGCTGACCGGACCCGTCTGGTCGGCGGTGTCACGGGCCTGCACGGTGTACGAGTAGTCGGTGCCCTTGGTGAGGCCCGTGTCCGTGTACGTCGTGGTGGTGACCGTCGCGACCTTGGCGCCGTCGCGCAGGACGTCGTAGTTCTTGATGCCCTTGTCGTCCGTGGCGGCGGTCCAGCTGAGCTTCGCCGAGGTGTCCGTGACGCTGCTCGCGGTCGGGGTGCCGGGCTTGGACGGGGCGTTGTCGCCGGGGACGCTGCCGCCGTCGCAGGAGGCGCCGTTCAGCTTGCAGCCGCTGGGGGAGCCGGAGCCGGTGCCGTTGAACCCGAAGCTGATGCTGGCGCCGGGGGCGACCGTACCGTTCCAGCTGAGGTTCTTGGCGGTCCAGTGGGTTCCGGAGCTCGTGACGGCGGCGTCCCAGGCGGAGCCCACCGCGGTGCCGGAGGGGAAGTCCCACTCGATCGTCCATGACGAGAGGGCGGTGGTGCCGGTGTTCTTGACCGTCCACTGGCCCTCGAAGCCGGTGCCCCAGTCGGACTTCTTGACGTAGGTGGCGGTCGCGGAGGTGGCGGCCTCGGCGGGGGAGGCCAGGCCGACCATCGCGGCGAGGGGCAGCAACAGTGCGGTCAGGCCCGCGACCGTCCTGGTCCTGGTGGATGTGCCGGCTGCGCGTCTCCATCTGAGTCGGGAGAGGCGTACGGGGTTGTCAGTGCTCAACGGTGCTCCTCGGGTGAGGTCCGGCAAACGGGGGTGGTCCGTAACCTGCAGACCCTGCGTCGCCCTGAGCCCGCTTTTCATGGCGCACTCACCGCAGCGTGTCCGGTGAGATTAGGAAGGTCTGGACCAATCGTCAAGAGGTCCAGACCAAAGATCCGTGCAGGAAATCAGATACCCAACTCCTGCGCCAGCACCGCCGCTTGGACCCTGCTGCGTAGCTCCAGCTTGCCCAGCAGCCTGCTGACGTGCGTCTTCACCGTCGCCTCCGCCATCGTGAGGCGCCCGGCGATCTCCGCGTTCGACAGCCCCTCGCCCAGACAGCCCAGCACCTCCCGCTCCCGGCGGGTCAACGCGCCGAGCGCCTCCGGAGCGGGCCCGGCGGTCCTGCGCGCGGAGGAGCCGGCGAACTCCTGGATGAGCCGCCGCGTCACGGCCGGGGCGATCAGGCCCTCGCCGCGTGCCACCGTGCGTACGGCGTCGAGCAGGTCCTTCGCCTCGGTGTTCTTCAGCAGGAAGCCCGACGCCCCCGCACGCAGGGCGCCGAAGACGTACTCGTCCAGGTCGAACGTGGTCAGCACCAGCACGTCCGCCAGCCGCTCCGCCACGACCTGACGCGTCGCGGACACCCCGTCGAGCCGGGGCATCTGCACATCCATCAGCACCAGATCCGGGCGGAGTTCACGAGCCAGGTGTACGGCGGCCTCGCCGTCGGCCGCCTCGCCGACGACCTCGATGTCCGGCGCGCTGCCCAGGATCAGCACCAGTCCCGCACGCACGGCCGACTGGTCCTCCGCGACCAGTACCCGGATCGTCATGTCCGGTACGTCCTCTCCTCGACGGGCAGTTCGGCCCGCACCAGCCAGATCTTCACGCCGTCACCCCGGGGCTCCGGGCCCGCCCCGATCCTCCCGCCCAGCAGAGCCACCCGTTCCCGCATCCCCACCAGGCCGGCCCCCGAACCGGGCGCCCGTGGTCCCGGCCGGTCGCCGAGGACACTGCTCACCTCCACCGTGAGCACCGTGCGCGAACGTCCCAGCCGGACCTCCACCGGGCCGGGCGCCGCGTGCTTCAGCGCGTTCGTCAGCGACTCCTGGACGATGCGGTACGCCGCCAGCTCCACCGGCGCCGGCAGCGCCCCGGGCTCCTGGCGGCCGTCGTCCAGGGTCACGGTGAGCCCGCTGGACGCGGAGTTCGCGCCGGCCTGCGCGACGAGTGCCTCCAGGGAGGCGAGGGTCGGCGCCGCGCTCGGCGGGCCGTCCGCGCCGCTCTCCCGCAGCAGTCCGATCAGCCGTCGCATCTCGGCCAGCCCGTCGACACTGTTCCGCCGGATCACCCCGAGGGCGTCGCGGGAGGTGCCCGGTTCGTCGATGGAGAGCGCGGCGGTGGAGTGGATGGCGATCGCGGAGAGGTGGTTGGCGACCATGTCGTGCAGTTCGCGGGCCATCCGCGACCGTTCGGCGGTCACCGCCTGGGCCCGGTCCATCTCGGCCAGCAGGGCGGTCTGGTCGGCCCGCAGCAGGGCCGCCTCGGCGGCGTCCCGGTGGTTGCGCACGCTGGCACCGGTGAGGGCGGGCCCGAAGGAGACCATGCCGACGACGATCCCGATGAGCACGGCGTCCGCGGAGGGGGCCCAGGCGATGAAGCCGACCGTCGTGGCGACCGTGACCAGCAACGTGATCACCGGGATGCGGCGCGACGCGGCGGGCGTTCCGTACAGCACGGCGGCGTACACGAGGTCGGTGAACATCAGCAGGGTGGCCAGGCTGCCCACGGTGAACTGATCGGCCACCAGGGCGAGCGAGCCGGCGCCCAGGGCGGTCCGGGGTGCGCTGCGCCGCAGCAGTTCGAGGGCCGACATCACCACGAGCGGCAGCAGGGACACCCAGGGGGAGCCGAAGAGCCGGCCGTTCTGGATGTGAATGCCGATCAGCCACAGGACCACGCCGCCGGACAGCCCGCTGACAGCGAGCAGCACGTCGTCGCGATGCGGGCGCGCAACGGAGAGCACCCTCCCATCCAACACGTCGGCGTGCCCCGCCGCGTCCGCACGCGGAGTGAGCCCGGGCTACATCGAAGGATGCAGTCGCGTTTCGTCACCGCCGACGACGATCCGGCGCCGTACGGAAGGGAGTCTGGAGGGGACGGGAAGGAGAGGCACCGTGATCGTCACACTGATCGTGCTCTGCGAGGTCGGCTTCTGGGTCCTGCTGGCCGCCGGACTCGCGCTGCGGTACGTCGCGAGGAAACCCCGGCTGGGCGCGGCCGTGCTGCTCTGCGAACCCCTGCTGGAGGTCGTCCTGCTGGTGGTGACGGCCATCGACCTGAAGAACGGCGCCGAGCCGGGCCTGAGGCACGGCCTGGCAGCCGTCTACATCGGGTTCACCGTGGGGCTCGGCCACTCCACCGTCAAGTGGGTCGACGCCAGGGTCGCGCACCGCTTCGCGGGCGGCCCGCCGCCGGTGAGGCCCCCGAAGTACGGGATGGCGCGGGCCGCCCACGAGTGGCGCACCGCCGCCCGCTGGACCGTGGCCGCGGCGACCGCCATGGCCCTGCTCCAGGCAGCGGTCTGGTACGTCGGCGGGGAGGGCGACACCGGATCGCTGGAGATGTGGCAGCGGACGATGCTCTGGGTGATCGGGATCAACCTGGTCATCGCCGCGGGCTACACCGTGTTCCCCAAGCAGGAGCCCGGGGGCCGGGCCGGGGCGGGCCGCTGATCAGCGCTCGCCGCCCGGCACCCACAGCACGTCCCCGACCTCCTTGTTCGCCGTCCTGGCGAGGATGAACAGGAGGTCGGAGAGGCGGTTCAGATACGTCGCCGTCAGCGCGTTCATCACGTCCCCGTGCACCTCCAGCGCCGCCCAGGTGGAGCGCTCCGCCCTCCGGACGACCGTGCAGGCCTGGTGCAGCAGGGCCGCCCCGGGCGTGCCGCCCGGAAGGATGAAGCTGCGGAGCTTCTCCAGCTCCTCCAGAAAGGTGTCGCAGTCCGACTCCAGCTTGTCGATGTAGGACTGCTCCACGCGCAGCGGCGGGTACTTCGGGTCCTCCACCACCGGCGTGGACAGGTCCGCCCCCACGTCGAACAGGTCGTTCTGCACACGGACGAGGACCTTCACGACGTCCTCGGAGAGGTTTCCGAGTGCGACGGCCGTACCGATGACGGCGTTGGCCTCGTTGGCGTCGGCGTAGGCCGAGATCCGCAGATCGGTCTTGGCGGTCCGGCTCATGTCGCCGAGGGCGGTGGTGCCCTTGTCGCCGGTGCGGGTGTAGATGCGCGTCAGGTTGACCATGGGGCCAGCCTAAGGGCGTCTCGTCCGGACCATGCCGGGCTCGTGTGCCCCGCTCCGGCCGCGCGGTGGCAACGTGGGCCGGCAGCCACAGCCGGAAGGGCGGGCGTGAACGCCACCGGCCCCCGTGCGGCACGTGTTCCGCGGCCCCGGCGCGAAGGTGCTCAACTACGCGGGGCGCGCCGCCGCATGACGGTGGCCGGTGTGATGTCCGTCATGTGAGACGTGACGCGCATCTCTTCACCGCCTCACGGCCCCTCACGGGTACTAACCTCCGCCGGAGAGCATATGAAAAACCGAGATGCATAGGGGTGCGAATCGTGGCCAGGAAGCTCGCCGTCATCGGCGCCGGACTCATGGGGTCCGGTATCGCGCAGGTCTCCGCCCAGGCGGGCTGGGACGTCGTGCTGCGTGATGTCACCGACGAGGCCCTGGCCCGTGGGCGCGGCGGGATCGAGGCCAGTTACGGCAAGTTCGTCGCGAAGGGCAAGCTGGAGGCCGCCGACGCCGAGGCCGCGCTCGCCCGGATCACGACGACCACCGACCTCGACGCCGTGGCCGACGCGGACGTCGTCGTCGAGGCCGTCTTCGAGAAGCTCGAGGTCAAGCACGAGATCTTCCGTACGCTCGACAAGGTCGTACGGGAGGACGCGGTCCTCGCCTCGAACACCTCCGCCATCCCGATCACCAAGATCGCGGCTGTGACGGAGCGCCCGGAGCGGGTCGTCGGCGTGCACTTCTTCTCGCCGGTTCCGATGATGCAGCTCTGCGAGCTGGTGCGCGGCTACAAGACGAGCGACGAAACCCTCGCCACCGCCAGGGAGTTCGCCGAGTCCGTGGGCAAGACCTGCATCGTCGTCAACCGCGACGTCGCCGGCTTCGTCACCACCCGGCTGATCTCGGCGCTCGTCGTCGAGGCGGCCAAGCTGTACGAGTCGGGCGTCGCCTCGGCCGAGGACATCGACACCGCCTGCAAGCTGGGCTTCGGTCACGCCATGGGCCCTCTCGCCACGGCCGACATGACCGGTGTGGACATCCTCCTGCACGCCACGGGCAACATCTACACCGAGTCCCAGGACGAGAAGTTCGCCGCTCCGGAGCTGATGCGCCGGATGGTCGATGCAGGTGACATCGGACGCAAGAGCGGGCAGGGCTTCTACACCTACTGATCGCGACCGGGGCCCCGGCTGTCTGATGTGCCGTCATTCAGACCCGGGGCACCGGGATCCGGCGCCGCCCGGGACACGGATCCAGCGGGTGACGCCGGACCCGCTTCACCCCTCGGGGTGAATTCGGTATCGGTTCGCTCACAGACGGCAACTTCTCTGTCGCTGCGGCAGTCAGTGGTGGCAGAGGCAGAAAGAGAACAGTCAGACAGAACTTGCTGCGGAGTACTTCCGGGGAGCGCATATGCACATCAGGGGCGACCACGCCGAGCTGGCCGTCGGGGGCCGCCTCGACGTCCGAAGCGCGGCGGACGCCCGTACGGTTCTGCACTCGGCCGTCGACGACGGAGCCGGCGATCTCGTGCTGAACCTGACCGAGCTGGACTCCTGGGACGCCACCGGGCTCGGCGTCATCATGGGTGCGCACCGCAGAGCCGGCCGGGCCGGCCGGCGGCTGGTGCTGCGCGGCGTGCCGCCGCAGATGCAGCGCCTGCTGGTGGCGACGAGGCTGCACAGGATCCTGGCCATCGAGGGCGGGCTCGCCGCGGACTCCCTGCCACGCGTGTAGTCGCTGTCGGCCGGGAAGCGCTCGGGGTCTGCCGATGGGCGATGCGGGTACGGGGCACACACGCACAATCCTCACGAGAACGTGATGTCCGGGACGGCGCGGCCCCCCACCGGTTCGTAGATACTGTGCGAAGGTTTAAGGTTCGGCCGTCTGCCGATCGACGAGAACCCACTGGCGGACACCGGACCGGGAGCGACAGCGGGGCGTGCGAGGCCGGACGGGGCAACCGCGCGCTGCGCGTCTGGGGGACTGAGACGATGGACCCGACCAACCGGGGACCGGAAGAGTACGGCAACGACCGTTCCGGTGACGACGGCGCGCCGCGACGTCCGTCCCGCGACCCTCTGACGCCCGACTTCGGGCACCAGACGCCCCCGCAGCAGCCGCGCACGGTGCAGCTGACATCGGGCGACTTCCTCCTCACGGTCAATCCGGTCGACGGCAGCGAGATCGAGCCCTGTCGCCCGGGGGAGCGGCCCGCCGCGCCCGTACGCCGCACCACCGCCCAGCGTGCGGACCGCGAACGCGCCGCCGCGCCGCCCGTCCCGCCGGGCCCGCCCTCGCCTCAGATGCCTCTCCTCGAACGCCGGGACGAGCGCGAGCGTTTGCTGCGGCTGCTCGCCCGCGGCCGCTCCGTGTGCCTGACCGGGCCGGCCGGGTCAGGCCGCACGGCCCTCCTGGACGCCGTCGCCGCCGACTGCGCGGACCTCGCGCCCGACGGGGTCGTACGGCTCTCCGGACACAAGCGGACGGCCGGCGAGCTGCTGTACGGGCTGTTCGAGGCCGTTTACAGCGCTCCGCTGCAACGGCCCGACCGCGAAGGGCTCCTCGCGCTCGTCCACGGGATCGGCGCCGTCGTCGTCGTCGACGACCTGGAGCTCGGCGGCGCCGCGCTCCAGGAACTGCTCGACGCCACCCCGGAGTGCGCGTTCCTCCTCGCGACGACCCCCGACGTCGGAGCGCCGACGGCCGACGCGAACCTCGAAACGGTCGTCCTCACCGGTCTCGGCCGCAGCGCCTCGATCGAGCTCATGGAACACGTCGTGGAGCGCGCGCTCACCGAAGAGGAGGCGAACTGGGCGGGAGACCTCTGGTTCGAGTCCGAAGGGCTGCCGCTCCGCTTCGTCCAGGCCGGCGCCCTGCTGCGCCAGCGCGACGGCCTGCGCACCGGCCAGGAAGCGTCCGACGGCTACGACGACGACCCGGCCGACGCGCCGCCGTTCGGCCGGGGCGAGCCTGCCGGCAGCCTCCCGCTGCCCAGCCTCGGTGAGGGCGCGGCTCCCGCCGCCCTGCTCGCCTCCCGGCTGAGCGAGGCCGCCCGTGAGACCCTGCGCTTCGCCGTCGCACTCGGCGGCGAGGTGCCGCACCAGGCCCATCTGCCGGCGCTCGTGGGGGACACCCACGCCGACGCCGCGCTGGGCGAGCTGGCGGTCAGCGGTCTGCTCTCCCCGACGGGCCCCCGCTACCGGCTGGCCGCCGGCGTCCTGGCCCAGCTGGAGGTGAGCGGCTACGGCGAGAGCGCGGACGCCCACGCCCGCAGCGCCGCCCAGCACTACTCCTGGTGGGCGGGGCACCCGTCCGTCACCCCGGAACGCGCTGTCGCCGAGGCGGACGCCCTCCTCGCCTCGATGACCCGTCTCGTCCCCGCCGAGGCGCCGGGACAGGCCAGCGTGGCCGTTCTGCTGGCCCGCAGCGCCGCGCCGGCCTTTGCTGCCGGGATGCAGTGGGGTGTCTGGGAGAAGGCCCTCAGGGCCGGCCAGGAGGCCGCACGGATCGCCGGTGAGGTGGCCGAAGAGGCTTACTTCCACCATGAGTTGGGTGTCCTCGCGCTCTGCACCGGCCATCTGGACCGGGCCAGGGCCGAACTGGAGGCGTCCATCGGCATGCGCGGGGCGCTCGCAGACAAGCCGGGTGCGGTGGCCGGGCGCCGGGCGCTCGCCCTCGTCGCGGACCGTTCGGGCGAGCCGGTGCCCAGCACCCCCGCGGGCGAGGAGGGGCCGGCCCGGCGTCACGACGAGTCGGCCCCACCCTCCGGCGGCGTCCCGGCGGCCAAGCCCCTCTTCCCCCGGCTGACCGACACGTCCGGGACCCTGATCACCCGTCAGGACCCGCCCCGCACCGGTGCGTCCTCCGGGCGTACGGGAGTGCTCCTCGGCGCACGGCGCAATCTCGTCGCGGTGGGCGCGGGCGCGCTGCTGGCGGCCGTGCTCGGCACGGTGGTCACGCTGGGCGCGACCTCGGGGAGCGAGGACCCGGAGGGACAGAACGTCACGACCGAGCAGTCGGCGGACGAGGGCGACGGCGGGAACGGCTACTCCGCGGACGAGCCGGCCGACGGCCCGGCCGCGGGCGAGGGTACGGCCGGCGGCGGTTCCTCGTCCCCCGGCCCGTCCGGCACCGCCACCCCGTCCACGAGCGCCACCCCGTCC
>NZ_MAPV01000097.1:20024-26010 GCF_001700505.1 Streptomyces mutomycini | reverse complement strand
CCCGGCCGGCCGGGGACCCGGCGGACAAGGACGAGCGGCCGGACCCGGCGGACGGGCCGGACAGGTGACATGAGAAGAAGGGCCCCGTCGACGGTCGGTCGTCGACGGGGCCCTTCCCGTACAAAGGTACTGCCCGTTACAGCCCGGCGAGTACTGCCTCGGATTCGAGGGTCACGCCGACCGCCTGGATCACCGAGGCGATCTTGACGGCTTCCTGGATCGTCTCACGGTCGACGCCGGCCTTGCGCAGCACCTGCTCGTGGGAGTCCAGGCACTGGCCGCAGCCGTTGATCGCGGAGACGGCGAGCGACCACAGTTCGAAGTCGACCTTCTCCACGCCCGGCTTGCCGATGACGTTCATCCGCAGGCCCGCACGGAGGTTCCCGTACTCGGGGTCCGACAGCAGGTGCCGGGTGCGGTAGAAGACGTTGTTCATCGCCATGATGGCGGCGGCCGACTTCGCCGCGGTGTACGCCTCGTCGGAGAGGGCGGCCCTGGCCTCCGGCTCCAGCTCGCTCAGCACCTTCGGCGAGCGCGAGGCGATCGCGCAGGCGAGGACGGTGCCCCACAGCTGCTGCTGGGGGAGCTCGCTGTTGCCGATGACCGAACCGAGGTTCAGCTTCAGGTCCTTGGCGAAGTCCGGTATGGCGGACTTCAGTTCGTCGAGTGCCATGTCCGTATCAGCTCACTCGCCCGAGAGGAGGGCGACCGGGTCGAGGGTCGTCTCGCCCTTGGTCCAGTTGCAGGGGCAGAGCTCGTCGGTCTGCAGGGCGTCGAGGACCCGCAGGACCTCCTTGGGGTTACGGCCCACGGAACCGGCGGTCACCATCGTGAACTGGATCTCGTTGTTCTGGTCGACGATGAAGACGGCGCGCTGGGCGAAGCCGTCCTCGCCCTCGATGCCGAGGTCACGCATGAGCTCGTGCTTCGAGTCGGCCAGCATCGGGAAGGGCAGGTCGGTCAGGTCCGGGTGGTCCTTGCGCCAGGCGTGGTGCACGAACTCGGAGTCACCGGAGAAACCGAGGATCTGGGCGTCACGGTCGGCGAACTCGTCGTTCAGCTTGCCGAAGGCGGCGATCTCGGTGGGGCACACGAAGGTGAAGTCCTTCGGCCACGCGAAGACGATCTTCCACTGACCCTCGTAGGTCTTGTGGTTGATCTGCTCGAACTCCTTGCCGCTCTCCAGCGACACACAAGCGGTCAGGTCGAACTCGGGGAACTTGTCACCGACAGTGAGCACGCGCACTCCTTGTTGCGTAGGAAATCCCTTTTTGGGGGCGTTCCTGGGGGTTGGACTGCCCCCACCTTGGCACAGGGTGCATTGATCACGGAAATAGCTACACTCGGTCGGGGTGATCGGAGGTGCCTATCAGTGGCGTATGTAAATCAGGCCAATAGGGTCAAGCAGCCCAGTCTCTCGCAGCTGCGCGCCTTCGCGGCCGTGGCGGAACATCTGCACTTCCGGGACGCGGCGGCAGCAATCGGCATGAGTCAGCCGGCGCTTTCCGGGGCGGTCTCCGCGCTGGAAGTGGCACTGGGTGTCCAGCTCATCGAGCGTACGACGCGCAAGGTACTGCTCTCGCCCGCGGGGGAGCGGCTCGCGGTGCGGAGCCGGGCGGTGCTCGAAGCGCTCGGCGAGCTGATGGAGGAGGCCGAGGCGGTGCGTGCGCCGTTCACCGGGATACTCAGGCTCGGCGTGATCCCGACGGTCGCGCCGTATCTGCTGCCGGCCGTGCTCAGGCTGGTCCATGAGCGCTATCCGGACCTGGATCTCCAGGTCCACGAGGAGCAGACCTCCTCGCTGCTGGAGGGGCTGGCGGCCGGACGGCTGGACCTGCTGCTGCTCGCCGTGCCGCTCGGGGTGCCCGGAGTCACGGAACTTCCGCTGTTCGACGAGGACTTCGTGCTCGTCATGGAGAAGGAGCACCACCTCGCCGGGCGCACCGGCCTGCCGCGTGAGACGCTGCGCGATCTGCCGCTGCTGCTGCTCGACGAGGGCCACTGCCTGCGCGACCAGGCGCTGGACATCTGCCGTGAGGCGGGGCGCACCCAGGGCGCGCCGGTGACGACGACCGCCGCCGGGCTCTCCACACTGGTGCAGCTCGTGGCGGGCGGGCTCGGCGTGACGCTGCTGCCGCGTACGGCGGTGACGGTGGAGACCGGGCGGGACGAGTCGCTGTCCACCGGGTACTTCGCGGATCCGGCGCCCTCGCGGAGGGTGGCGCTGGCCGTGCGTACGGGCTCGGCGCGGCAGGAGGAGTTCGAGGAGCTCGCGGCAGCGCTGCGCGGTGCGATGGGGGCGCTTCCGGTGCGGGTGCACGAGGAGGGGTGAGGGCGCCCCAGGAGCCCTCACCCCGGCATCACTCCGTACGCAGACCGTCCGGGCGCATCAGGCGCCACAGCAGGGGCAGGGAGAGCAGAGTCACGGCTGCGACGAGGGCCGCGCCCGCGCCCGCCATCGGCAGGAACAGCCACCACCGGGTCACCGTCTTGGCCAGCATCCACGTCATGACGGCGCCGAGACCGAGGCCGCCCGTGATCGCGACGAGCAGGCCGACGGCCACCGGCACGGCGGTCTGCCAGAGCACCGACCAGCCGAGGGTGACACGCCTGGTGCCGAACGCGACGAGCACCGACAGCAGCCGTTTCCGCTCCCGGAGCTGTTCCAGCTGGGAGACCAGCATCGACGCGGCGATGAGCAGCAGCGTCGCCGCGGCGCCGAACCGCAGTCCCGTCTGCACGCTCGCGTACTGACGGTCGCGCTCCACGGAGTGGAGGGTGGCGACCCTCATGCCCGGGTCGATCCCGGCGGCCGTGTTCCGCACGTACTCGGCGGCGTCCTCGACGTCCTCGTCGACCCTGATCTGCGCCATGGTCTGGGCGTTCGGGAGGGTACGCGGGTCGACGGCGCCGACCGTGGCCATGATTCCCCAGTGCTCGTCGCCGAGCGGGTCGGGGGCGGCGGTGACCGTGCGGGCGTCGGCGGGCAGGGTCCAGCGCACCGACTCGGCGTCCGGCGTGTATCCGGCGGAGGAGTTGAGCTCGATCTCCTCGCCCTTGCGTGCCGTTTCGTCGACCCAGGCGCTCATCTTCCTGTCGCCCCTGGGATGCACGACGAAGACGTCGCCCTCCTCGCAGGCACCGATCTCGGCGAGCTCCTTCAGGGTCGCGCAGTCGCCGATGCTCAGGGTGGTGGTGGGCGTGACCTCGTCCTCGCTGTACTTCCCCGGCTTCGTCACGTACGTCTCGACCGTGCCGATGACGGCCTCGACCCCCTCGGTGGACCGGAACGCCTCGATGGTCCGGGCCGCGGCGTCTCCGTCGACCCTCTCCGAGTAGGTGTGGAACTGGGCGCGTGACGGGTCCTGCCCGGTCATCCGCTCGAACTCGTCACCGACCGCCGCGAACAGCATCTGCAGGGCCACCGCGCCGGCGACCGCCACGGTGATGCCGCCGGCCGCGCGGGACGCCGCCCCGCTGTTCAGCTGGAGCCTGCGGACCGCCAGCTGCCAGGGCAGCGGACCGCCGCGCAGCCGGTTCACGACGGCCTCGACCAGCCAGGGCAGCAGCAGCGCGAGCCCGAAGAGGACCAGCACCGCGCCGGCCGCGATCGGGTACGGGTTGACGGGTGTGAACTCGTCGACCCTGCCTGTCAGACCCAGCACGGCCAGGCCCGCGACCGGTATCAGCAGGCGCCACCAGAGGCGGCGCCGGCCGCCGCGGGCGCTGCGCACGACGCCCAGCGGCTCGACGGCCACCGAGCGCATGGCGGCGAGTGTGACGAGCACGGCGGACAGGGGTACCGCCAGGGCGACGAGCGCCACCAGCCAGGCCGTGGGCGTCAGATCGGACGGGAAGGCGCTGTGGTTCCACACCTCGACGTGCCCGACGAACCTGCGGCCCACGAGGAAGAACGCGAAACCGGCCAGCAGTCCGAGCAGCGAGCCGAACAGGGCCTCGCCGGCCGCGATCCGGCGGGTCGCCCGGATGTCCGTGCCGACCAGGCGAAGGGCGGCTAGCCGGCGGTCGCGGCGTTCGCCGCCGAAGCGCACGGCGGTGGCGATGAAGACCGCCACGGGTGCCAGCAGCACGACACAGATCAGGATGACGAGGACGACCAGGACGGGGGAGAGCGGTGCGCCCGAGGGGCCGCCGCCGTAACCGGCCAGCCGGTGCCCGCCGGTGGCGGGGGTCAGCGAGTCGCTGCCCGCGTAGAAGTACAGCTCGCCCGGGGAGCGCAGACCCGCGTCGGCGATCGTCGTGGTGATCTCGTACGGCAGGCGCTCCTTGAGGAGCGCACCGTCGGGCGAGTCCAGCAGCTCCGCGAGGGCGGGCGACGCCGCCATCTCGCCCGGTCCCGGAAAGTCCGTGACACCGGGCGGTACGACCGGGTGCGAACCCTCCGCGCGCATCAGGAAGCCTTCGACGGTGAGGCCGCGGTACTCCGTCGCCGCGTCGATCCGCAGGACCGTGCTGTCCGACTCCGGGATGTCCGCGTCACGCGACGCGGAAGCCTCCTCGCGGGCCTGGTCGCGCAGGGAACGCTGGTCCAGCAGGTGCGGCACGGACGAGGCGACCAGCAGCAGCGCCACCCCCAGTCCCACGCCGACCGCGGTGAGCGCGGTCCGTGTCCAGCCCTCCCGCCCGCCGCCGACGGCGAAGCGTACGCCGAGGCCGAAGTCGCGCAGCCAGCTCATACGGCGTACGCCAGGTCGCGGCACCGGCCGTCGCGCACGGCGACGTCGCGGTCCGAGTAAGCGGCCACGCGTGCTTCGTGCGTCACGAGCACGACGGCCGTGCCGGCCGTCCGGGCGGACTCCGTGAGCAGCTCCATGACCCGTTCGCCGTTCAGGGAGTCCAGGGCCCCCGTCGGCTCGTCGGCGAAGACCACCTTGGGGGAGGCGACCAGGGCGCGGGCCACGGCCATGCGCTGGCCCTGACCGCCGGACATCTCTCCGGGGCGCTGGGCGGCGAGGTCCTCGACCTCCAGGCGCCGCATCCACTCCAGGGCGGTGCGCTCGGCCTCCCTGCGCTTCACGCCGTTGAGGCGGAGGGGCAGGGCGACGTTCTCCACGCCGGTGAGTTCGGGGACGAGGCGGCCGAACTGGAAGACGAAACCGAAGTCGGTGCGGCGCAGGGCGCTGCGCTCGGCGTCGGACATCGTCGACAGCTCGCGGCCGCCGTAGGTGACGGTGCCCGCGTCGGGGGTGATGATCCCCGCGAGGCAGTGCAGCAGCGTCGACTTGCCCGAGCCCGACGGGCCCATGACGGCGACGACCTCTCCGGGGTGGACGGAGAACGAGGCTCCGTCGAGAGCGGAGTTCGAGCCGTAGCTCTTGTGGAGGCCGTGGGCGGCGAGGAGGGAACCGGCGGGGGTCACGGGGCGACCACCTCGGCGAGCCGGCCGAGACGTGCGGAGGTCAGTTCCAGCCACCGCAGATCGGCTTCCAGGTGGAAGAGCGCGTGGTCGCAGATCAGCTGGTCGGCGAGGTCGCCCCGGCGCTTGCGGTCGGTGAGGATGCGCATCAGGCGCAGGTGCTCGGAGCGCTGGGAGTCCAGGAGGTCGGCGGCGTCGCGGCCGGTGAGCAGGGCCAGGACGACCTTCGTGTACAGGGTCGACTGGAGATACGGCTCGGGCTTCTCGGGCTGCGCCAGCCAGGCGGCGACATCGGTGATGCCCGCCTCGGTGATGGCGTACCGCTTGCGTTCGGGCCCGCCGTCCGTCTCGACCCCGTCGACCTCGACGAGCCCGTTCTTCAGCAGGCGGGACATGGTCGCGTAGACCTGGCCGTAGTGCAGGGGGCGATCGTGCCCGAACCTCTCGTCGAACGCGCGCTTGAGGTCGTATCCGTGACGGGGGCCGGACTCCAGGAGTCCGAGGAGGGTGTGACCGATTGACATGGGCTGCACTGTACACGGTGTGTATACCTGTCGTGTATACAAGGTCGGAGGGCGGGCGCGGGGCCCCGGGGCCCCGCGCCCGCCC
>NZ_MAPV01000097.1:0-19995 GCF_001700505.1 Streptomyces mutomycini | reverse complement strand
GGCTTGCCGTGCTGGGGCTGCGCCGAGTGGCTCAGGGGGCCCGGCCGGCCCGTCCGGCTTGAGTACGGTCAAGCCCCGCCCGGGGTCACTCCGCCGTTTCCGGCCCCTCCGGCGGCGCCGTCTTCGGGGGCCGGCCCCGGCGGGGGATCGGGGCTGCGCCGCCCGGGAGACGGCCCGCCTCCGCCAGGGCCCGCCGCAGCAGGAACTCGATCTGCGCGTTCGCGCTGCGCAGCTCGTCCGAGGCCCACCGGGCCAGCGCGTCATGCACCGCGGGATCCAGCCGCAGCAGCATCTGCTTGCGGGCGGGGCCGCGCCGGGCGGGCCGGCCGGGGGGAGGGGGCGCGTCGTCGGTCACTGGTAGAGCGTGCCAGTGTTCAGGACCGGCTGCGCCGCACGGTCGCCGCACAGCACCACCATCAGGTTGCTGACCATGGCCGCCTTGCGCTCGGAGTCGAGCTCGACGATGTCCTGCTCCGCGATCCGGGTCAGCGCCATCTCGACCATGCCGACCGCGCCCTCGACGATCTGCTGGCGGGCGGCGACGACCGCCCCCGCCTGCTGCCGCTGGAGCATCGCGGAGGCGATCTCGGGAGCGTACGCGAGGTGGCTGAAGCGGGACTCGATGATGCGTACGCCCGCCGCCTGGACCCGCGCCGTGAGCTCGGCCGCGAGCTTCTCGGTGATCTCCTCGGCGTTGCCGCGCAGGGAGAGCCCGCCCTCCTCGTGGGCGTCGTACGGGTACTCGATTGCGATGTGCCGGACGGCCGCCTCGGTCTGGGTGGCGACGAACTCCAGGAAGTCGTCCACCTCGAAGAGCGCCTGCGCGGTGTCCTCGACCTTCCAGACGACGATCGCCGCGAGCTCGATGGGGTTGCCGTAGGCGTCGTTGACCTTCAGGACGGCCGTCTCGTGGTTGCGGACCCGGGTGGAGATCTTGCGGCTGGAGGTCAGCGGGTTGATCCAGCGCAGGCCGTCCGCGCGGATCGTGCCGACGTAGCGGCCGAAGAGCTGGATGACCCGGGCCTCGCCCGGAGCGACCATCTTCACACCGCTCATGCAGAAGAAGGAGGCGATGGTGAGGAGCAGTCCGAGGACGAAGAGCGGGATGCCCGCGCCGTTGTGGCCGTTGGAGCCGAGCACGCCCCCGACGATGCACAGGGCCACGCCGAGGAACACTCCGAAGACCGTCAGGAGCAGGCCGAGCCCGCCGGGGATGGAGTGCGCGGTGATCTCCCTGACCTGGGGTGCGGGCATCTCGGGAGCGTCCGGCATCAGGTCGGCGCCCGGGCCGGGCGTGGCGGGAAGGTCGTGCGGTGCGGACATGCGTCCCCCGTTTCGTGCGGCATAGCGCCGCGCTAGCAATGTGATTACACATTAACGCCTGTCGCAACCTTGTGCACCCCTCGCGAGTCGGTTCCTTCGGGACCGGGTGCTGATTCTCACGCCCGGAAAAGACCGGATCGCTTGCCATTTGTCCGTGCTCGCAGTGTTAGCTGGCAGGTCTGACCGGAGTCGTACGAGCCGAAGAACAGGAGCACCACAGCGATGGGTCGAGCGGATGCGCGGCGAGCCCAGGGGCGCGATGCGCGCCGGGCCGGGAGCGGCGGCATACGCCGGCTCTTCACCTGGCGCAAGATTCTGGGCACGTTCTTCGGACTCTGCCTGCTGGGAATGGGCGCCTTCGCGGCTCTCTACGTGTACGTCGACGTGCCCGAGGCCAACGCCCAGGCGCGGAAGCAGAGCAACGTCTACAAGTACAGCGACGGCACGCTCCTGGCCCGGAGCAACTCCGACGTCAACCGGGAGATCGTCGACCTCGGCGTCGTACCGAAGAAGGTCCAGCACGCCTTCGTCGCCGCCGAGAACAAGTCCTTCTACCGTGACCAGGGCGTCGACCTGAAGGGCACCGCGCGCGGCCTGGTCAACACGCTCTCCGGCAAGGGCAAGCAGGGCGGCTCGACGATCACCCAGCAGTACGTGAAGAACTACTACCTCACGCAGGAGCAGACGGTCACCCGCAAGCTCAAGGAGCTGGTGATCTCGCTCAAGGTCGACCAGAGCACCAAGAAGGACGACATCCTCGCCGGCTACATCAACACCGTGTACTACGGGCGTGGTGCGAGCGGTATCCAGGCGGCCGCACAGGCCTACTACGGCGTCGACGCCAAGGATCTCGACACGTCCCAGGGCGCCTATCTCGCGGCCCTGCTCCAGGCTCCGAGCCAGTACGACTGGGCGGTGGCCTCGCCGTCCGGCAAGAAGCTGGTCAAGGAACGCTGGGCCTACACGCTGGACAACATGGTCGACGAGGGCTGGCTCGACCAGGCCGAGCGGGACAAGATGACCTTCCCCGTCCCGGACGCCCCCAAGGCCGCCCCCGGCATGGACGGCCAGACCGGCTACCTCGTCGAGGCGGCGAACGAGGAGATGGAGCGGCAGGGCGTCACCGAGGAGATGCGACAGGCCGGCGGCTGGACGGTCACGCTCAACATCGACAAGAAGAAGCAGAAGCAGCTGGAGAAGTCCGTCGACCGGGAGCTGGAGAACCAGCTCGACCGGAAGAACAGCAAGGTCGACGCGACCGTCCAGGCCGGTGCCACCTCGGTGGACCCGAAGACCGGCAAGGTCGTCGCGCTGTACGGCGGGGTCGGCGCGACCGAGCACTACATATCCAACGCGACCCGCCAGGACTACCAGCCGGCCTCCACCTTCAAGCCGCTGGTCCTAGCGTCCGCGCTGGAGAACGGGGCGAAGACCCAGGACGGCGACCTGATCGGCCTCAACACGGTCTACGACGGCACCAGCAAGCGCCCGGTCGTCGGCAGCGACATCCCGTTCGCCCCGCAGAACGAGGACGACATCAGCTACGACAGCCCGACCGTCCGGACGGCCATGGACAAGTCGATCAACGCGGTCTTCGCGCAGATGGTCGTGGACGTCACCCCGAGCGCCGTGAAGAAGACCGCGCTCGCCCTGGGCGTGCCGGACAAGGGCTTCCCCGCGACGCCCTCGCTGACCCTGGGGACCATGAACGCCTCCACATGGGACATGGCCGGGGTGTACGCCACGCTCGACAACCACGGCAGGAAGGTCACCCCGACCATCGTGAAGTCCGCCGTGCACCGTGACCGCACCATGGAGCCCGTCGACGGCGTGGGCGCCCAGGTGATCAGCCGGGCGTCCGCGGACACCGTGACGAAGGCGCTGACCGAGGTCGTCGACGTCGGCTCCGGCCGCGAGGCCAACACCTCCGCCTACGACGCGGCGGGCAAGACGGGTACGTCGGAGAACAACAAGGCGGCCTGGTTCACGGGCTACACCCCGGAACTCTCCACGGCCGTGGCTCTCTTCGGCGAGTCACCCCAGGGCGGCACGCAGGTCAGCCTCACCGGCACGGCCAACTCCGGCCGGGCCAACGGCGGCGGATTCCCCGCCAGGATCTGGGCGGACTACACCCTGGGCGCGCTCGGGGGCGGCTCCGGCGCCACCTTCGACCTGCAGGGTGTCGAACGCGGCGAGACGGCCGTCACCGAGGCCCCTTCCGCCACCCCGTCCGAGACCCCTGAGGCGACCGAGACCCCGTCCGAGACGCCCAGTGAGACACCCAGTGAGACGCCGAGCGAGACCCCCAGCGAGGAGCCGTCGCCGACCTGGATACCGAGCGAGACGCCTTCCGGGACGCCGAGCGGGTCTCCCAGCGCCACGAAGGAGCCCGGGAACGGGGACCAGCCGCCGGGTGAACGGCCGGGCGGCGAGGACCTGCTGGGGCAGTAGCGACGTGTGAGGGGCGGGTGCCGGCCGGCACCCGCCCCTCACACGTTCTCAGGTCCGGGCCCTCAGGGGGTCGCCATCTCGAACCAGACCACCTTGCCCGTCGACAGCCGGGTCGCTCCCCACCGCCGGGCCAGCCGGTTGACCAGGAACAGCCCGCGTCCGCCCTCGTCCGTCTCCCGGGCACGCCGCTGCCGGGGCAGCTGCGGGGAGTCGTCGCCGACCTCGCAGCGCAGGATGTCCGTACGCAGCAGTCGCAGGGTCACCGGCCGCTCGGCGTAGCGCACGGCGTTGGTGACCACCTCGCTGACCAGCAGCTCCAGCTCGTCCGAGAGGTCGTCCAGGCCCCACCGGCTCAGCGCCCTGCGGGCCAGCCTGCGGGCCCGGCCGGGTGCCGCGTCCTCCGGCTCCAGGGACCAGTACGCGACGTCGCTCGGCGCGATCCCGTCGAACCGGGCGGCCAGCAGGGCGATGTCGTCGTCCCGGTCACCCGGGCCGAGCATGTCCAGTACGTCGTCGCAGAGCGCTTCCAGGGGCGGCGAGTGGTCCGGCCCGGTCAGCTGGGCTGTGGCGGCGAGCCGCTCCCGCAGGATCTCGATGCCCGTCCAGACGTCCCGTATCCGGGACTCCACCAGGCCGTCCGTGTACAGCAGGAGTGTCGCCCCGGCCGGGGCGTCCAGCTCGACGGCCTCGAAGTCGACCCCGCCGACCCCGATCGGCGCACCCGGCGGGACCCGCAGCACCTCGGCCCGGCCGCCGAGGTGGAGCAGCACGGGCGGCGGGTGGCCCGCGTTGGCGATGGTGATGCGGTGGGCGACGGGGTCGTACACCGCGTACAAGCAGGTCGCCATGCGGTCGCTGCCGAGCCGCTGCGCCTGCTCGTCCAGGTGGTGCAGGACCTCCTGCGGAGGCAGGTCGAGGCCGGCCAGGGTCTGCGCGGTGGTCCGCAGCTGGCCCATGATCGCCGCGGACGTCATGGAGTGGCCCATCACGTCGCCGACGACCAGGGCGACCCTGCTGCCCGGCAGCGGGATCGCGTCGTACCAGTCCCCGCCGACCCGGGCGGTCTCGGCGGCCGGGAGGTAGCGCGACGCCAGGCGTACGCCCGTGGGCTGGGGCAGGGAGTCGGGCAGCATCGTGCGCTGGAGCTCGTCGGCGATGTACGCCTCACGGCCGTACAGCACGGCCTTGTCGATGCCGAGCGCGGTGTGCGTGGCCAGCTGGGCGGCGACCAGGAGGTCGTTCGCCTCGAACGGCGGACGGTCCTGCCGCGCAGGAAGACGGCGGCGCCGATCACCCGGCGGCGGCCGCGCAGCGGAGCCAGGATCGCGCGGTGCCCCGTCGGCACGGTCCGGCCGGGCCCCAGCAGTTCGGGCAGGGCGACGCGGGCCGCGGCGGAGTCCCCGAAGACGGGCCGCACCCCGCGCAGGACCTCGTCGAGCGCGCCGCCCGCCCGGATCTCGCAGAGATCGGCGGCGGGCAGCAGCCCGGCCTGCGGGTCGGTGACGGGCAGCCGCAGCCGCTCGCCCTCCGGCCCGCTCTCGCTCTCCTCGTCGGCCGTACGCAGCCTGTCGGTACGCCGCAGCCGCAGCACGAAGGGGTTGACGGGCCGTTCGTCGCCCACCGGGAGCGGGTCGCGGAGGTAGACGAGTATGGCGTCGGAGAAGGTGGGGACGCTCGCCCGGCACAGGCCGAGCACGATCTCGTCCAGGTCTATGCCCCGCGCGATCCGGCGGGTCGCGGCGCCGACGAAGCGCAGCCGGTCCCCCTCGCGGCGGCTGACCGTCTGGGTGTCGGCGACGGGTGCGTCCGCGCCGGGCGCCGGGCCCTTCGCCGTCTCCGGCACCGGAGTGGGGCCGGGGATCGCGGCGGTGGCAGCGGCGGCCGGTGGGGCCTCCTGCTGCCGGGGCCGGGCGCGTTCCTGCGGTCGGGCGGCGAGAGGCTGCCGGCCTTCGTGGGAGGTGGGATGCTCCGTCACGCGTGGGATTCCGTCCGTCCGGGCCGGTTGTATGAGGCGAACACAGTCACCTCGGGGGGCTGCGCCACTGTGCCCCGGCAAGAGCGGTGAGAACAACGGCTGTCACCGCTTGCCCTGGGAAACGGGGCCGAAACCGTGCGCCCGCCAAAGGGGCCGGTATGGGACCTTCCGGTGGCCGGCCGGCGGACAGCGGGCACGTCTCCACCCCTCGTAGTGGTTCATGCGACCGCACGGCTCACCCGGCTTCGTGGACCGTGTGACTCATGCGATGCTTTCGGTGACTGTTGGTCAGGCCCCTGGCCGGTCACGCCGGTTGTGGCGCATCGGTCCGGCGGAGCGGTTCACGGAGGCGATCCTACG
Organism: Streptomyces mutomycini; assembly: GCF_001700505.1. Lineage (GTDB taxonomy): Bacteria > Actinomycetota > Actinomycetes > Streptomycetales > Streptomycetaceae > Streptomyces > Streptomyces mutomycini. The sequence goes on along the minus strand of NZ_MAPV01000097.1, from coordinate 13,886 downwards.
GTTGCCCCCCTGGGGTGCATCAAGGGTCTCACGACGGCGTGGGGGCGGGGGTGCGGTCCCAGTCATCGGGCAGCGGCGGGACCTTCCACCGGGGGTCGGGCCGCCAGTGCTCCCATCCGTCGCTGAACGGCGCGCCCCAGCGCCGGATCACCTCGACGGCCGCCAGACCCGCCTCGCGAACCTGTCGGGCGGTGGCCTCGTCCATCAGTCCGACCCGCTGCGCCTGCGCGAACTCGTCCTCGTCGAGCCACTCCCAGCTGTGGTCGGGACGCACCGAGATGTCGAGGAAGTGGTCCTGCGAATCGACCCCGCCCGACCAGCGTGAGCGGGGCTCCTCCAGGTTGACGTACCAGTTGCGGAAGAGCCAGCCGCGGTCCCAGAACAGCCAGACCGACCAGGGGTCGCCCGGCCGGGCGAGCTTCAGCACGCCCGAGCCGAACCACCGTGAGCGCACCGTCGTGCGGGGCCGTGTGTAGCGGGTGGCGAGCGGCTCGGCGTGCACCTGGGTGCCGTCGGCGAGGACCGGCTTCACGCACTCGGTGCCGGACGCCATCCACACCGCCAGCAGTTCGTCGGTGTCCTGGACGACGGTGACCGGCCGGCAGATGTGAACCGAGCCGCCGCCTGCACCGGGCGCTCCGTTGTCCCGGTAGCGCCAGAGGATCAGGTCCCCCGGCGACCAGCGCACGCCGTCCCCCGCACCCGCCCCGGTGCCTGCTCCCGTACCCGCTTCCGTGGCTGTCATGGAGAGATCTTAGAGAGGTGCCCGCCGCCGTGGTGCGTTACGCGTCAAGGCCGGGTCATACGCAACACGTCGAGGGCCTCGTCGAGCTGCTCCCGCGTCAGGTCGCCGCGCTCGACGTAGCCCCCGGCCAGTACGGTCTCCCGGATCGTGGTGCCCTCGGCCAGGGACTTCTTGGCGACCTTCGCCGACTCCTCGTAGCCGATGTACTTGTTCAGCGGGGTCACGACCGACGGCGAGGACTCCGCGTACTGCCGCGCCCGCTCCACATGGGCCGTGATGCCGTCGACCGTGCGGTCGGCGAGCAGCCGGGACGCGTTGGCGAGGAGCCGCACCGACTCCAGCAGGTTCTTCCCGATCACCGGGAGCATGACGTTCAGCTCGAAGTTGCCGGCCGCTCCGGCGGCGGCGACCGTGGCGTCGTTGCCCGTCACCTGGGCCGCGACCATCAGCACGGCCTCCGGGATGACCGGATTGACCTTCCCGGGCATGATCGACGACCCCGGCTGCAGGTCCGGCAGGCTGATCTCGGCCAGACCGGTACGGGGGCCGGAGGCCATCCAGCGCAGGTCGTTGGAGATCTTGGTGAGCGACACGGCGACCGTACGGAGCTGGCCCGAGGCCTCGACGAGCCCGTCCCTGGCGCCCTGTGCCTCGAAGTGGTTCCGCGCCTCGGTGAGCGGCAGACCGGTCGTGCGGGCGACCTCCGCGATCACGGCGGCGGAGAAGCCGGGCGGGGTGTTGATCCCGGTGCCCACCGCCGTGCCGCCGAGGGGGAGTTCGGCGAGACGGGGGAGCGAGGAGTGCAGCCGTTCGACGCCGTGGCGGATCTGCGCCGCGTAGCCGCCGAACTCCTGGCCCAGGGTGACGGGGGTGGCGTCCATCAGATGCGTACGGCCCGACTTCACGACCTCCGCGAATTCGGCTGATTTCCGCTCCAGGGAGGCGGCCAGGTGTTCGAGCGCCGGGATCAGGTCGGCGGTGACGGCCGCGGTCGCGGCGATGTGGACGGAGGACGGGAACACGTCGTTCGACGACTGGGAGGCGTTGACGTGGTCGTTGGGGTGGACCTGGAGCCCGAGGCGCTCGGTGGCCAGCGTCGCCACGACCTCGTTGGTGTTCATGTTGGACGACGTACCGGAGCCCGTCTGGAACACGTCTACGGGGAAGTGCTCGTCCCAGCGCCCCGCCGCCACCTCGGCGGCGGCCTCCTGGATCGCCTCGGCGATGTCCGGATCCAGCACCTCCAACTCGGCGTTGACCTTGGCCGCCGCGGCCTTGATCCGGGCCAGTGCCTCGATGTGGGCCCGCTCCAGCCGCTGCCCGGAGATGGGGAAGTTCTCCACCGCGCGCTGCGTCTGGGCCCGCCACTTGGCGTGCGCGGGCACCCTCACCTCGCCCATCGAGTCGTGCTCGACGCGGTACGTCGTTTCCTCGGCCGATCCGTCCATGGTGTCAAAACCTCCTGCTGGAGCGAGCACGGGCCGCGCCCGCCGTATTCCCCCGCCAGGGTCCTGCCCCGGACCGACGGACGGATCACGGCCGGCCGCGACGTTCACGCGCACACCGGCGCGGCTCATGCCGAAGGGGCGCACCCGGCCGGGTGCGCCCCTTCGGCATGAGCGGGGTCAGCCGAGCCCGGGGCCGCGGACCGGAATGCTGGTGAAGGTCGGTGCCGGGGCGGGCTCGGTGAAGAAGTCGTTGCCCTTGTCGTCGACCACGACGAACGCGGGGAAGTCCTCGACCTCGATGCGCCAGACCGCCTCCATGCCGAGCTCCTCGTACTCGACGACCTCGACCTTCTTGATGCAGTCCTGCGCGAGGCGCGCGGCGGGGCCGCCGATCGAGCCGAGGTAGAAGCCGCCGTGGGCGTCGCACGCGTCCGTGACCTGCTTGGACCTGTTGCCCTTGGCGAGCATCACCTTGGAGCCGCCCGCCGCCTGGAACTGCGCGACGTAACTGTCCATGCGGCCGGCCGTCGTGGGCCCGAAGGAACCGGAGGCGTAGCCCTCCGGGGTCTTCGCCGGGCCCGCGTAGTACACCGGGTGGTCCTTGAGGTACTGCGGCATCTCCTCGCCCGCGTCGAGCCGCTCCTTGATCTTGGCGTGCGCGATGTCCCGCGCCACGACCAGCGGACCGGTCAGCGAGAGCCGTGTCTTGACCGGGTACTTGGTCAGCTCGGCGAGGATCTCGTCCATCGGCCGGCGCAGGTCGATCTCCACCACGTCGGACTCGTCCAGGTGCTCGTCCGTGGTGTCCGGAAGGAAGCGCGCCGGGTCCTTCTCGAGCTGCTCCAGGAAGACGCCCTCGGCGGTGATCTTCGCGGTGGCCTGGCGGTCGGCCGAGCAGGACACGGCGATCGCGACGGGCAGCGAGGCGCCGTGCCGGGGGAGGCGGACGACGCGCACGTCGTGGCAGAAGTACTTGCCGCCGAACTGTGCGCCGATGCCGATCTTCTGCGTCAGCTCGAAGACCTTCTGCTCCAGGTCCTTGTCGCGGAAGCCGTGACCGGTCGGGGACCCCTCGGCCGGCAGCTCGTCCAGGTAGTGCGCCGAGGCGTACTTCGCGGTCTTCAGCGCGAACTCGGCCGACGTGCCGCCGACGACGATCGCCAGGTGGTAGGGCGGGCAGGCCGCCGTGCCGAGCGAACGGATCTTCTCCTCCAGGAACTTCATCATGGAGGCCTCGTTGAGGACGGCCTTCGTCTCCTGGTAGAGGAACGACTTGTTGGCCGAGCCGCCGCCCTTCGCCATGAAGAGGAACTTGTAGGCGCCGCCGTCCGTCGCGTACAGCTCGATCTGGGCCGGGAGGTTCGAGCCGGTGTTCTTCTCGTCCCACATGGTCAGCGGGGCCATCTGGGAGTAGCGCAGGTTGAGCTCGGTGTACGCGTCGAAGATGCCGTGCGACAGGGCCTCCTCGTCACCGCCCTCGGTGAGCACGTTCTGGCCGCGCTTGCCCATGACGATCGCCGTACCGGTGTCCTGGCACATCGGCAGGACACCCGCGGCGGCGATGTTCGCGTTCTTCAGGAGGTCCAGTGCGACGAACTTGTCGTTGGACGAGGCCTCGGGGTCGTCCACGATGCGGCGCAGCTGCGCCAGGTGGGCGGGCCGCAGATAGTGCGAGATGTCGTGCATGGCCTCGGCCGCGAGGGTGCGCAGGGCTTCCGGAGCCACCTTGAGAAACGTACGGCCGTCGGCCTCGAAGGTCGAGACGCCCTCGGCGGTCACCAGCCGGTACGGCGTGGTGTCCTCTCCCAGGGGGAGCAGATCGGAGTACGCAAACTCTGGCATTACGGCCATTCCTCACTCGGCGACAGCGGCTGGCCTCCTTGGGCAGCGCATCCACCAGGGTAGGACCCCCGGCGCGTGCCGGGCCTGTGAGGTAAGGCTCACCCGGGCCGCTGGATCCGTAGGCCGGATTGCGAGCGAGGCCGGTGAGGCACTGGTCGCGATCTATCGCGTTTCGGTACGCTTGGCCGGTGGACCTCGAAAAGCAGCCCCAGCAGCCCGACGCTCCGGCCGGTCCCGCGCCCGCCGGACTCCGCGCCTCCGACGCGGACCGCGACCGGACCGCGGACATCCTGCGGGACGCGGTGGCCGAGGGCCGGCTGACCGCCGAGGAGCACGCCGAGCGAATCGACCTGGTCTACCGGGCCAAGACGGTCGGCGAACTCGAGCCGCTGGTCCAGGACCTGCCCGTGCCGGGCGGCACCGCCCGGCAGCCCGACCCTTCCTACGGGTACGGCCCCGAGGGGGCGGCCGGGCCCGCCGAGAATCTGGTGGCGGTCTTCAGCAGCTCCACCCGCAGGGGCCGTTGGCGCGTCGGCGGCCGCACGAACGCCTTCGCGTTGTTCGGCAGTATCGAGATCGACCTGACCGAGGCGCTGTTCGGCCAGCGCCTGACCGTCGTCAACGCGACGTCCATCTTCGGCAGCGTCGAGATCAAGGTTCCCGAGAACATCTCGCTGCGCGGCAGCGGAACAGGCGTTTTCGGCAATTTCGAGGTCGACACACTGGAATCCGCAGACCCGGAGGCACCGGTGGTCGTGGTGAACGGCTATTCCGTGTTCGGCCACGTCGAGGCGAAACCCAAGCGTGGCAAGCTCATCGCCAACCTCCACCGGCAGTTGCGCAAACACCTCGGGCACTGAGACCCGCCGGCCGCTCCACGGCGGATTCCGGCCAGCCGCCGGCAGGACGCCTTCGCGGCGGGCTCACGACGGTGCCACGCAGTGCTTAGGCGTGCGCACAGCGGGTAGGGACAGCTGCATCGCCTCTCGCTCTCTCGCGAAGCCCGAAGCCGTCGTCAGGAGTGGACCGTGCTGCACATGCCGCATCAGCCCCTGCAGGTCGCCGCCGTACCGTCCCAGCGCACGCCCGTGCGGGAGGACCAGGCGGGGCCCTGGCACTCGGAGGCGGTGTGCCGCCGGGACGAAGCCGGACTGTTCTTCGCCCCGTCGAAGGAGCCGACTGCTGCCCGGCTGTCCCGTGAGGACGCCGCGAAACAGGTCTGCGGGAGGTGCCCGGTGATGGTGGAGTGCCGGGAGCACGCACTCGTACAGCCCGAGCCCTACGGGGTGTGGGGCGGCCTCACCGCCGCCGAGCGTCGCGTGGCGCTCGCCCGGCGCCGCAGGCGCGACATGGAGCTCAAGACGGCGTCCCAGGCGGGGCGCATAGCCGCAGCGGGCTGAGCCGCGCCCGGACGGACCGGGGGCCGCCCGTGCGCAGCGGTCCCCGTCTCCGTGATTCCGGCGCTACTTGGCGCGGTCGAAGTCGATCGCGCTGTAGGCGCGCAGCTTCGAGAGCCGGTGCGTCGAGTCGATCCTGCGGATCGTGCCCGACTTGGACCGCATCACCAGGGACTCCGTGCTGGCCGTCTCCGCGCGGTACCGCACACCGCGCAGTAGCTCACCGTCGGTGATCCCGGTGGCGACGAAGAACACGTTGTCGCCGCTGACGAGGTCGTCCGTCGACAGCACCCGGTCCAGGTCGTGGCCGGCGTCCAGCGCGCGCTGCCGCTCGGCCTCGTCCTTGGGCCAGAGCTTGCCCTGGATGACACCGCCGAGGCACTTTATGGCGCAGGCCGAGATGATGCCCTCGGGGGTGCCGCCGATCCCCATGAGCAGGTCGACGCCGGTCCCCTCCCGGGCCGCCATGATCGACCCGGCCACGTCGCCGTCGGAGATGAACTTGATCCGGGCACCCGTCTCCCGGATCTCCCGCACGATGCCCTCGTGCCGGGGACGGTCCAGGATGACGACGGTGACGTCCTCGGGGGCGGAGTTCTTGGCCTTCGCGACGCGCCGGATGTTCACGGACACGGGCGCGTTGATGTCGACGAAGTCGGCGGCCTCGGGGCCGGTGACCAGCTTGTCCATGTAGAACACCGCGGACGGGTCGAACATCGTGCCGCGGTCCGCGGCGGCCAGCACCGCGATCGCGTTGGGCATGCCCTTGGCGTTGAGCGTGGTGCCGTCGATCGGGTCGACGGCGATGTCGACCTCGGCTCCGGTTCCGTCGCCGACGTGCTCGCCGTTGAAGAGCATGGGGGCTTCGTCCTTCTCGCCCTCACCGATGACGACGACACCGTTCATCGACACGGTGGAGACGAGCGTACGCATGGCGTTCACCGCGGCGCCGTCGGCGCCGATCTTGTCGCCGCGGCCGACCCAGCGCCCGGCGGCCATGGCGGCGGCCTCGGTGACCCGCACCAGCTCCAGGGCCAGGTTGCGGTCGGGGGCCTCCGGGGAGACCTCGAGCGGGGACGGCAGATGATGCTCGGACATCGGAGCGCACCTTTCTGTACGACGACGACCGGAAAAGAGGGTGCTGTGACTCTATCGGTAGGTCGATAAAATGAGCAGGGCGGGTCACGTATGAGCGGACGCCCGCCGACCGGTCGTCCGCGCGCCCATGCCACCATTGAGTCCGTGGCAAGCAAGCGAGGCAAGCAGACCGTCCGGGACATGATCCTGTCGATGCTCGCGATCACCGCAGTGGCGGGCGTCGTCTACATCTTCATCCCGCACGACGACAAGGCCGACCCGATCAAGGCGGTCGACTACCGGGTGGAGCTCGCGACGGCCCGCCGGGCCGCGCCGTACCCGGTGGCGGCCCCGGCCGGGCTGGCGGAGGGCTGGAGGCCGACCTCCGTCTCCTACCAGGGGCAGAACGGTGCGGGCTGGCACCTCGGTTACCTCGACCCGGACGACCGGTACGTCGCCGTGGAGCAGTCGACGACCCCTGCGAAGAAGTACGTGCCCGAGGTCAGTCAGGACGCCGAGAACACCGGGCGCACGCGCGAGGTGTCCGGTCGGGCCTGGGAGATCTGGAAGGGGCCGAAGTACGACGCGCTGGTGCTGCACGCCGAGGGTGTGACGACGGTGGTCACCGGCTCGGCCCCGGCGGAGCGGCTGGCGGAGATGGCCGCCGCTCTGAAGACGGCCCCCGCCGACACCGCGTCCGGCGCACCCGCCGCTTCCTGACGGGGCGTGGGCCCGCCCGGGCCCCCTGGCGGAAAGAACGACAGGAGCCCCGCGACGCTCGGCGTCGCGGGGCTCCTGTGCAGGTTCCGGGAGGGGGAGCTCAGACGGTCGTGACGACCTCGTCGTAGGACAGGCGCGGCAGGCGCGGGAACCAGGCGTCCTCGCCCGGCTTACCGATGTTGACGGCCATGAGCAGCTTGTGGTCGCCGTCCAGGAACTCCTTCTCGATGCCCGTGGCGTCGAAGCCGGTCATCGGGCCGGCGGCCAGCCCGGCGGCGCGGACGCCGATGATGAAGTAGGCGGCCTGCAGCGCGGCGTTCAGCGCGGAGGACTGCTCGCGGACCGGGCGCTCGGAGAAGAACGCGTCCTTGGCCTGCGGGAAGTGCGGCAGGAGCGCCGGGAGTTCCTCGTGGAACTCGTGGTCCGCGACGAGGAGCGCGACCAGCGGGGCGGTCGCGGTCTTGGGGCGGTTGCCCTCGGCCATGTGCTTCACCAGGCGCTCGCGGCCCTCGGCCGAGCGGACCAGGACGACGCGCAGCGGCGACTGGTTGAAGGCGGTGGGGCCGTACTTGACCAGGTCGTAGATCGCCTGGACCTGCTCGTCGGTCACCGGCTCGTCGGTGAACGTGTTCGCAGTGCGGGCCTCGCGGAAGAGGAGGTCCTGGGCGGCGGGGTCAAGAACGAGGGACATCTGGGGCGTTACCTTCCGACGGTTACGGGGTGGGAGCTGTCGAGCTGTATGAGCACCGTAGCCGAAGAATAGATTAAAGTTCAACTAAATCGGATCGGAGTGATCCACGGCACAGTGACCCATCGTGTGGTGAGCCATCGCGCAGCGCGCCCTCGTGCCGTGATCCTGCGCGGAGTGACCACGGCGTAGCCATCCACCGCCCGGGCGACGGGCTCGAAGCGCCCGCGCCTGCCCCTCAGTCCGCGGAGCCGTCCGCCTCCGAGGGCTCCTCCGGCCGCGCCAGCGCCGCGTCCAGCCGGGCCCGCGCGCCCTCCAGCCAGTGCCGGCAGACCTTCGCCAGCTCCTCGCCGCGCTCCCACAGGGCAAGCGACTCCTCCAGCGTCGTGCCGCCCGCCTCCAGGCGGCGTACGACCTCGATCAGCTCGTCCCGCGCCTGCTCGTACCCGAGCGTGCCCGTCGCGGCAGCCGTCGTCGTCCCGTCGTCCGTCATGCCGACCACCCTATGCGCGGGCTCCGACAATCCCCGGCGCTCACTCCGCGACCCGTACGGTGAACTCGCCCTCGGAGACCCGCGCCCGCAGCTCCCCGCCCGGCTCACCGGCGTCCGCGGGAGAGCGCACCACATGGCCGTCCGGCCGCTGCAGCACCGCGTACCCCCGCTCCAGCGTCGCGGCGGGCGACAGCGCCACGACCCTGGCCCGGGTGTGCGCGAGCTCGGAGTCCGCACGGTCCAGCAGGTGCCCGAGCACCCTGCGGCCGCGCCCGGCCAGCGCCTCGATCTCCGCCTCCCGCTCGTCCACCATCCGCTGCGGCCGCTCCATGGAGGACCTGCCCAGCGCGTGCGCCAGACCTCGCTCCTCCCGGTCGATCAGCCCGCGCAGGGTCCGCAGCGCCCGGTCCCGGAGCTGCTGGACGCGGTCGAGCTCCTCACCCACGTCCGGCACGACCTTCTTCGCCGCGTCCGTCGGCGTCGACGCCCGGAGATCGGCCACCAGGTCGAGCAGCGGCGAGTCCGGCTCGTGCCCGATGGCGGAGACCACCGGCGTGCGGCACGCGGCCACCGCGCGGATCAGCGCCTCGTCGGAGAACGGCAGCAGATCCTCGACGCTGCCACCGCCACGCGCGACGACGATCACGTCGACCTCCGGCAGCCCGTCCAGCTCCTGGACCGCCTGCACCACCTGGTTCACGGCGTGCACGCCCTGCACCGCGGTGTTGCGCACCTCGAAGCGCACCGCGGGCCAGCGCCGCCTGGCGTTCTCCAGCACATCGCGCTCGGCCGCCGACGCCCGCCCGGAGACCAGGCCGATCAGCTGCGGCAGGAAGGGCAGCGGCTTCTTACGGTCCAGCGCGAAGAGCCCCTCGGCGGCCAGCGACTTCTTCAGCTGCTCCAGCCGCACCAGCAGCTCACCGATGCCCACCGGCCGTATCTCCGTGGCCCGCAGGGACAGCTGACCGCGAGGGGCGTACCACTCGGGCTTGGCGAGGACGACGACCCGCGCGCCCTCCGTCACCACATCGGCGATCCGGTCGAAGACCTGCCGGAAGCAGGTCACGCTCACCGAGATGTCGTGCGACGGGTCGCGCAGCGTCAGGAACACCACACCCGCACCGGGCCGCCGCGACAGCTGGGTGATCTGCCCCTCCACCCAGACCGCGCCGAGCCGGTCGATCCACCCGCCGATCAGCCGAGACACGTCGCCGACGGGCAGCGGGGCTTCCGGGGACGTAGTGAGAGCCATACGGGCGAGCGTATCGGCCGGTGCCGACAATCAGGCGGCCCGCCGCCCCCACTGGAGCGCGAGCACGACCAGACCGATCCCCAGCCAGCACACGCCCACCAGCTGGGCGGTCGCCGTCGCCTCCAGGATCACGGCGACCAGCACGCCCGCGCCCACCACCGGCACCACGACATGCCGCCACCAGCTCGGCGTCCCCTCCATCCGGCGTACGGCGAACCAGCCGACCACCGACGCGTGCAGCAGCACGAACGCGGTGAGCGCGCCGACGTTCACCACCGACACCAGGTGGTCGAGCCCGTCGTCGCGCCGGGCCGCCCACACCGCCGCCACGAGCGTCACGACCGCGGCGCACGAGATCGCGACGCGCGGCACCCCCGATCCGCCGTCCACCCGGGAGAGGAACGACGGCAGCCGTCCCTCCCGGCCCATCGCGAACACCAGCCGCCCGGCCGCCGCCTGCCCGGCCAGCGCCGCGAAGGCCGCCCCGATCGCCTTGCTGACGGCCACCAGGTCGTGCAGCCAGGTGCCGACGGAGGCGTCCACCGCGTCGTAGAACGCGGACCCCTGCTTCACCGGATCCGCCGCGAGCTCCGCCGAACTCACCGGTTGCAGCAGGGCCGCCAGATACGACTGGACCACGAACAGCACCCCGGCGAGCAGCAGACAGAAGAGCACGGCCCTCGCCACCTTCGCCGAACCCCCCGTCACCTCCTCCGCGAACGAGGCGATCGCGTCGAAGCCCAGGTAGGACAGCACGGCGACGGACACCGCCCCCAGCACCGCGGTCGTCGAGAACGCGGTGTCCCCGGTGAGCGGCGTCAGCCAGCCGCGCTGGGCCCCGTCCCTGGCCAGTACCACCACGGCCGAGACGACGAACACCAGCAGCACCACGATCTCCATGGCGAGCACCGCGAAACCGACCCGGGCCGCGGCCCGTACGCCCCAGAGGTTGAGCAGGGTCGTCACCACGACCGCGATCGCCGTCCACACCCACCGCGACACCTCGGGGACCAGGGCGTTCATCGCGATCCCGGAGAAGAGGTAGGCGACGGCGGGGATGAGCAGGTAGTCGAGCATCGCCATCCAGCCGGCGACGAATCCCGGCCCCTCCCCGAGCCCCTTGCGGGCGTACGCGAAGACCGATCCGGCGAGCGGGGCGACGTGGACCATCTGGGCGTAGCTGAACGCCGTGAAGGCCATCACCACCGTCGCCACCAGATACACCAGCGCCACGGCCCCGTCGGACTTGGCGTCCAGTGTGCCGAACACGCCGACCGGGGCCATGGGGGCGATGAACAGCAGCCCGTAGACCACCAGGTCCCGGAACCCGAGTGTGCGCCGCAGCCTCCCCTCGTCCGCGCTGCTGCCGCTGCCCGCCATGAAGCCTCCGTCACTGGGTTGCGTACGCATCAGTCTCCCGACCCCGCCGATCCGGCGCCTGTTCGGTACGGCCTTACGATGGGACGCATGACTGCAACTCCTGCCCGCCGTGTCCTGCTCGCCGCGCCCCGTGGCTACTGCGCGGGCGTGGACCGCGCCGTGATCGCCGTCGAGAAGGCCCTGGAGCAGTACGGTGCCCCGATCTACGTCCGTCACGAGATCGTGCACAACAAGTACGTCGTGCAAACGCTCGAGAAGAAGGGCGCGATCTTCGTCGACGTGACCGCGGAGGTACCCGAGGGCTCCATCGTGATGTTCTCCGCGCACGGCGTCGCCCCGACGGTCCACGCGGAGGCCGCCGAGCGCAAGCTCGCGACGATCGACGCGACCTGCCCGCTGGTCACCAAGGTCCACAAGGAAGCCGTCCGCTACGCCAAGGAGGACTACGACATCCTCCTGATCGGCCACGAGGGCCACGAGGAGGTCATCGGCACGAGCGGTGAGGCCCCCGACCACATCACGCTGGTCGACGGCCCCGACGACGTCGAAAACGTCGAGGTCCGCGACGAGTCGAAGGTCGTCTGGCTCTCCCAGACCACGCTCTCCGTGGACGAGACGATGGAGACGGTCGGCGCCCTCAAGAACAAGTTCCCGAACCTCCTCTCCCCGCCGAGCGACGACATCTGCTACGCCACGCAGAACCGCCAGGTCGCGGTGAAGAAACTGGCCGAGGACGCCGAGCTGGTCATCGTCGTCGGCTCGAAGAACTCCTCCAACTCGATCCGCATGGTCGAGGTCGCCCTGGACGCGGGCGCCCGGGCCGCCCACCTGGTGGACTTCGCCGACGAGATCGACGAGGCATGGCTGGAGGGCGTCACCACGGTCGGCCTCACCTCGGGCGCCTCGGTGCCCGACGTCCTGGTCGACGGGGTGCTGGAGTGGCTGGGCGAGCGGGGTTACGCGGACGTGGAGACGGTGAAGACGGCCGACGAGTCGATCACCTTCTCGCTGCCCAAGGAGCTCCGGCGCGACCTGCGCGCCGAGGCCGCCGCGCTCTCCGCGGAGTGACACCGGTGCGCCCGCTCCCCGGTGGGTGAACCGGGCGCACACCGCCGGATCACCCCTCCGGGGAGTGATCCGCGCCACCTGCCCGTACCGTGGATCACATGGAGATCTTCGGTGTGGATATCGGCGGTTCAGGGATCAAGGGCGCGCCCGTGGACCTGGACCGCGGAGAGCTGGCGCAGGAGCGCCACAAGGTACTGACACCCCACCCGGCCACGCCCGACAGCGTGGCCGACGGTGTGGCCGAGGTCGTCGGCCATTTCGACTGGCAGGGGCCGGTCGGCATCACGTTCCCCGGAGTCGTCACCGGCGGCATCACCAGGACCGCGGCGAATGTGGACAAGGGCTGGATCGACACGGACGCCCGCGCGCTGCTCAGCGACCGTATCGGGCAGCCCGTCACGATCCTCAACGACGCCGACGCGGCCGGTGTCGCCGAGATGACCTTCGGCGCGGGCCGCGACCGCAAGGGCACGGTGATCCTGCTGACCCTCGGTACGGGCATCGGCAGCGCTCTCTTCACCGACGGGCATCTGGTCCCCAACACCGAGCTCGGCCACCTGGAGCTGCACGGCCACGACGCGGAGAAGCGCGCCTCCACGAAGGCCAAGGAGGACGAGGACCTGAGCTGGAGCCACTGGGCGCACCGGGTGCAGAAGTACCTGGTCCACGTGGAGATGCTGTTCTCACCCGAGCTCTTCATCATCGGCGGGGGCGTCAGCCGCAAGGCGGAGAAGTTCCTGCCGCTCATCGAACACGTACGGGCCGAGATCGTCCCCGCCGAACTGCAGAACAACGCGGGCATCGTCGGTGCGGCCATGGCAGCCGCGGGCAAGTAGGTCCTACGCGCGGGGGCGGCGGGCAGCCCGGTCGGCCCTGACCAGGTGACGCTGCCGCTCCCGCATCTGCCGGACCTTCCGCACCGTGGCGATGAGACCGGCGACGAGCGTGCCCCCGTACAGCCAGCCGGCGTGGACGGCCAGCGCCGTCACGACGGCCATCGCCTGACCGCCGAAGCCGCCCGTGCCCCCGGCCACGGGGATCACGCCGACCGCGAAGGCGATGGGCACGATGATCGGGGCGGTCACCAGGTCGGCGGGCCGTACCCAGAGCGCGGTCAGGGCGCTGACGGGCAGGAACAGCACCCCGTACACGACCTCCGAACCACCGAGCAGCAGCCGGTCGGCACACGCCAGCAGGAACATGGTCAGGGTCGCGAAGAGCCCTGCGCCGATGCCGGTGAGCCGCGGGTTGGGGAATCTGCGCAGCGCCAGGACCACGGGCGGGACACCGCCGGGCCGGGAACCGCGCCCCGGGGCCGTCGCCGGGGCCGGGGCGACCGCCACCGACACCGGACCGCCGGCCGGGACCTCGCCGAGACCGCCGGACGGAGCGGGCTGAGCCTGCGAGGGCTGCCTGCGCTGCGGGGTACGTGTCCTGTGCTGCTCCACCCCGACAACCTAGGTCGCCGGGTGCACTCTTTCGGGCGTTGGACACGCGCTTTGGCCTACCTTGGCGTTGCGTTCGATCCCACACGGCCGAAACAGCACCGTTCGGCCCCTGACCGGCCCGTGCCCCGCACCCGTGACGGACCGCCCGGCCCCGCCCGTAAACTGGAGAATCGGCCCACCCACGGGCCCGCCCGCGCAGCCCCTCTCCTCACTCCAGGAAGTCGCCAAAGTGTCGCTCACGATCGGAATCGTCGGTCTGCCGAATGTCGGCAAGTCGACCCTGTTCAACGCCCTGACCAAGAACGACGTGCTGGCGGCCAACTACCCG
>NZ_MAPV01000096.1 GCF_001700505.1 Streptomyces mutomycini | reverse complement strand
CGGCGACCGGCCGGTCGCCGAACCGGAGGACGCCCACACCTCCTACGGCCTGGCGGAGTTCGTCGCGGCCGAGGAGATGGGCCGCTACCGCGGTTTCTGGTGGTCGCCGGACTCGGACCGCCTGCTGGTCGCCCGGGTCGACGACAGCGCCGTACAGCGGTGGTGGATCGCCGATCCCGCACACCCCGGGAACAAGCCCGCGGAGGTGCGCTATCCGGCGGCGGGGACGGCCGACGCCGAGGTGCGGCTCTTCCTGACGGATCTGGACGGGAACCGCACGGAGGTCCTCTGGGACCGGTCCCGCTTTCCCTATCTGGCGCGGGTGCACTGGTCCTCGCACGGCGCCCCGCTGTTGCTGGTGCAGGCCCGTGACCAGCGCAGCCAGCGGTATCTGGCCGTCGACACGGAGAGCGGCGCGACCCGCACGGTGCATGTCGACGAGGACGACGTGTGGCTCGACCTCTTCTCCGGAGTGCCCGCCTGGGCGCCCGACGGGCGTCTCGTACGGGTCGCCGACGAGGGGGGCGCACGGGTCCTCTCGGTCGGTGACCGGCCTCTGACCGGCGGCCAGCTGCACATCCAGTCGGTCCTGGACATCGGGGCGTCGGACATCCTGGTGCAGGCGACCGCGGGCGAGGACGCCGCCGACCCGGAGACCGGCCAGAGCCATGTGTACCGGGTCAACGAGCTGGGCGTGGAGCGCGTCAGCGAGGGCGCGGGGGTGCACTCCGCGGTGCGCGCGGGCGGCGTGACGGTGCTGGTGTCGGCGTCCCTGGAGTACCCCGGGACGGCCGTACAGGTGCTGCGGGACGGAAAGAGGGTCGCCACCGTGGCCAGTCTCGCACAGGAGCCGGTCCTGACCGCGAGGGTCCAGCTGACGGAGGGGGGCGCACGGCGGATCCCGTGCGCCGTGCTGCTCCCCACCGGCTACAAAGAATCCGACGGCCCGCTTCCGGTCCTGATGGATCCCTACGGCGGCCCGCACGGCCGCCGGGTGGTCGCCGCCCACAATCCGCACCTCACGTCCCAGTGGTTCGCCGACCACGGTTTCGCCGTGGTCGTCGCGGACGGCCGGGGCGCGCCGGGACGTTCGCCCGGCTGGGAGAAGGCGGTACGGGACGACTTCACCCTGACGCTCGACGACCAGGTCGAGGCGCTGCACGCGCTGGCCGGCCGCTTCCCCCTGGACCTCTCGAAGGTGGCGATGCGCGGCTGGTCGTACGGCGGCTATCTCTCCGCGCTCGCGGTACTGCGGCGCCCCGACGTCTTCCACGCGGCCGTGGTCGGCGCACCGGTGACGGACTGGCGGCTCTACGACACCCACTACACCGAGCGCTATCTCGGCGACCCGGCGAAGCAGCCCGAGGTGTACGCCCGCAACTCCCTGGTGACCGACGAGGGGCTGTCCGAACCGGCCGGCCAGGTGCGGCCCATGATGATCGTCCACGGCATCGCCGACGACAACGTGGTGGTCGCCCACGCGCTGCGGCTCTCGTCCGCCCTGCTGTCCGCCGGACGCCCTCACGAGGTGCTGCCGCTGAGCGGGGTGACGCACATGACCCCGCAGGAGCAGGTGGCCGAGAATCTGCTGCTGCTCCAGGTGGACTTCCTCAGGCGGTCCCTGGGGCTGCCCCGGCCGTAGGCCGCGTCACCAGCCGGGCGGCGGGGACGCGGGCGGCGGCGGGGTACCTCCGCCGCCGCTCTGCGGATAGCCGTAGCCGGGCGCCCCTCCCTGCGGGTAGCCCTGGCCGGGCGCCCCTCCCTGCGGGTAGCCGTAACCGGGCGCCCCTCCCCGCGGGTAGCCGTACCCCGTGGCTCCGCCCTGCGGGTAGCCGTAGCCGCCGTACCCCTGGCCCTGTCCTTCGGTGTTCTCGGAACCCCCGCGCGCCAGGACGAGCAGCGCTGTCGCCCCGGCGCAGGCGAGGAGGAAAGAGGTGAGGATGACGAACTTCTGCTCGGTCGGCACCTCGCCGAAGTGTTCAAGCCACCCGTGGTGAAGAGCCCGGGCAATCCCGCAGCCGCCGGCGACCAGCAGGAATCCGGCGGCGGTCATGCCGAGCGGGCGCGAGTGGACGGCGCGGAGGAGGGCGGCCCACGCCACCACCAGGCAGACCGCCCCGAGTGCCACGCTGCTCCAGCCGGGCGGCGTGGCGGTCAGCCCGAGCGTGAGGGCCTCCCCGCCGATGAACCAGCCGGGATAGACCTGGTCGGGCAGCGTGAAGAGCTGGCGGACCTCCCAGGCGATCATGACGGCCCCCGAGGCGCCGAGGACCAGGAAGGCCGTGACCCCGGCCCCACGTCCGGGCCGGGTGGGCCGCGGCTCGTAGGAGTCCTCGGGCTGTCTGCGGCCGGCGGCTCCGGTGATGACGAGCGCGAGGCCCGCGGCGAGGGTGACGAAGGTGCCGACGAGGGCGCGCGTGCGCAGCTCGTCGCTGAACCGCCCGTCCATCCAGGACGAGCCGATGGTCCAGACGCCCGGCAGCCGCAGGAGGAGTGTGACCAGTCCGGTGGTGACCAGCGCGGACGCGGCGACCGAGGAGCGCAGCGCGGCGATCAGGGCGATGACGTACACGACGAGCAGCACGGGATCGGACTGCAGGGTGGCAGGCAGCTCCCTCGGCCATCCGTCCATGTAGCCGGCCCAGTAGCGCAGCAGGGCGAGCGGATCGCCGACGGCGCGGAGATCCCGCACGATCCAGCCCGCGACCACGGCCGCGAGCACGGCGCAGAGCACAGCTCCGGTGATTCTGGCTCCCCGTGTGAGTATCACCCCAGCGATACTCCACCGCGGTCCGCCGATGGACAAGAGGACCTGTGGGGCGGGACGGGAACGGGAAACCGGCCGGGGCGACGTGATGAACGCCCCGGCCGGTTCACGGCACCCGCACGGCCGTACGCTCTTCATGGTGGGACGTTCGTATATCGGTGCAGCGACGATCAAGTTGCCTCTGTGTTAACGGATCTGAGGGCCTTTTATCGTTCTTTTTCAGCCGAGACCGGGCCCCTCGGCGCTCCGGTCGTCCCTGCCCGGTGACGGGGACGGTGGTGGTCCCTCGTCGCTCGGTGACGAGGACGAGAACGGGGACGAGGACGGGGACGACGGCCCCTCGTCCTCTGCCGGCGTCTCCCGCAGTCCTTCGTGCGGCACCACCTGCTTCTCCTCGGCGAAGTGGCAGGCCGAGTCGTGCCGGGCCGGTGTCTCCGAGTCACGGAAGACCGCCGGCACGGCCAGCAGCGGCACCTCGAGCCGGCACCTCTCCTGCGCCTTCCAGCAGCGGGTGCGGAAGCGGCAGCCGGACGGGATGTTCGCCGGGGAGGGCACGTCACCGTGCAGGATGATCCGTTCGCGGTGCTCACGGGCCGTCGGGTCGGGCACCGGGACGGCCGACAGCAGCGCCTGGGTGTAGGGGTGCGTCGGGTGGTCGTAGATCTCCTCGTCCGTGCCGATCTCGACGATCCGGCCGAGGTACATGACGCCGACCCGGTCGGAGATGTGCCGGACGATGGACAGGTCGTGCGCGATGAACAGGAAGCTCAGGTCGAATTCGGCCTGCAGCCTGTCCAGCAGGTTGACGACCTGGGCCTGGACCGACACGTCGAGCGCGGAGACCGGTTCGTCCGCGACGATGATCTCGGGGTTGAGCGCGAGGCCGCGGGCGATCCCGATGCGCTGGCGCTGACCGCCGGAGAACTGGTGCGGATAGCGGTTGATGTACTCCGGGTTCAGACCGACGACGTCGAGCAGGTCCTGGACCTTCTGCCGGCGGCTCCCCTTGGGCGCCACCTCGGGGTGGATCTCGTAGGGCTCCCCGATGATGTCGCCGACCGTCATCCGCGGGTTCAGCGAGGTGTACGGGTCCTGGAACACCATCTGGATGTTGCGGCGTACGGCTCTCAGCGCGCGGCCGGACAGCTTCGTGACGTCCTCGCCCCTGTAGCGGATCACGCCCCCGGTGGGCGGCTCCAGGTGCACCAGCATCTTGGCGACGGTCGACTTGCCGCAGCCGGACTCCCCCACGATGCCGAGCGTCTCGCCGGCCGCCAGGTCGAAGTCCACCCCGTCGACGGCCTTGACCGCCCCGATCTGCTTCTTGAAGAGGATGCCCCGGGTCAGCGGGTAGTGCTTGACCAGGCCGCGCACCTCGAGGATCGGGTCGCCCTCGGCGTACGGCCGCTCACGGCCCGCCTCCCGTGCCTCGGAGAGCAGCGTGGAGCCCCCTGCGACGCCCTCGCGTCCCGTGTCCTCAGCGTTCATCGAGCGTCTCCTTCCAGAAGTGGCAGGCGCTCCGGCGTTCCTCGTCCACCGTGTAGAGCGGCGGGACGTCCGTACGGCACACGGCCTGGGCCATGGGGCAGCGCGGGTGGAAGGCGCAGCCGGGTGGGATGTGGAGCAGGTTGGGCGGCAGTCCCTTGACCGCGTACAGCTCCTGGCCCTTCTGGTCCAGACGCGGGATCGAGCGGAGCAGGCCCTTGGTGTACGGGTGGGCGGGCGCCTTGTAGATCTCGTGCACGGGCGAGGTCTCCACGATCCGGCCGGCGTACATCACCGCGATCCTGTCGGCGACGTCGGCGACCACTCCGAGGTCGTGGGTGATGAGGATGAGCCCCATGTTGAGCTCGCGCTGGAGCTCGGCGAGCAGGTCCATCACCTGGGCCTGGACGGTCACGTCGAGGGCTGTGGTGGGTTCGTCGGCGATGATCAGGGAGGGTTCGAGTGCCATCGCCATCGCGATCATGATGCGCTGGCGCATACCGCCGGAGAACTGGTGCGGGAAGTCACCGACGCGCTGCCGGGCGGCCGGGATGCGCACCCGGTCCATCAGCTCGATGGCCTTGACCTTGGCGTCGCCCCGGGACATCCCGCGGTGCACGACGAACATCTCGCCGAGCTGCTGGCCGACGCTCAGCACCGGATTCAGGGAGGACAGCGCGTCCTGGAAGATCATGGCCATCTCCTGGCCACGGATCCTGCGGCGTTCCTCCGGCTTGAGCTTCAGCAGGTCGCGGTCCCTGAAGAAGATCTCGCCCCCGCGGATCTTTCCCGGCGGCATGTCGAGGATCCCCATGATCGCCTGGGCGGTGACGGACTTGCCCGAACCGGACTCGCCGAGGACGGCGAGCGTCTCGCCCTCGGCCACCGAGTAGTTGACCCCGTTGACGGCCTTGGCCACCCCGTCCCGGGTGTGGAACTCCACGTGCAGATCGCGCACTTCGAGCAACATGGCAGCGGGCTCCTCAGCGCAGCTTGGGGTCGAGGGCGTCGCGCACCGCGTCGCCGAGCATGATGAACGCGAGCACGGTCACGGCCAGCGCGCCGGCGGGCCACAACAGCATATGCGGCGCGTTACGGACGTACTGGGAGGCGGCGGAGATGTCGATGCCCCAGGAGACAGCCGGCGGTTTCAGGCCGACACCGAGGTACGAGAGGGTCGCCTCCAGCGAGATGAACGTCCCCAGGGCGATGGTCGCGACGACGATGACGGGGGCGATGGCGTTGGGCGCGATGTGGCGCAGCATCATCCGCGAGTTCGAGGCGCCCAGTGCCCTGGCGGCCTGGACGTAGTCGTTCTGCTTGACGGTGATGACGGAGCCCCGTGCGATACGGGCGATCTGGGGCCAGCCCAGCAGCACGATGAAGCCGATCACGGGCCAGACGGTGGAGCTGGCGACGACGGACAGGAAGACCAGTCCGCCGAGGACCACCGGGATGCCGAAGAAGATGTCCGTGATGCGGGAGAGCACGGCGTCCCATCCCCCGCCGAAGAAACCGGCGAGACCGCCCAGCACGCCGCCGAGCAGCGAGACCCCGAGGGTGGACAGGACGCCGACGGCCACCGAGGTGCGCGCGCCGTAGACGGTGCGGGTGTAGACGTCGCAGCCCTGCCCGTCGAAGCCGAAGGGGTGTCCGGGCCGGGAGCCCTCCTGGGCCTTGGCCAGGTCGCAGTTGAGCGGGTCCTGGTCCGCGATCAGGGACGGCCAGATCGAGATGACCACCAGGAAGAGGATGATCAGTCCGGAGACGATGAACACCGGGTTGCGGCGCAGGTCCCGCCAGGCGTCGGACCACAGGCTGCGCGGCTTGCCCGCGGGCCCGGTGCCTTCCGGGCCGCCTGGCGTCTTCTCCAGCGTCGTGCCCTCGTCCACGGCGAGGTCCATGGCCCCGCCGGCCCCGGCCCCGGAGATCGCTCCGCTGCCCGTCGTCTCGTCCCACGGCTTCTGCTCAGGCATAGCGGATCCTCGGGTCGAGTACGGCGTACAGGAGGTCGACGATCAGGTTCGCCGCCAGGAAGACGAGGACGAGGACGGTGACGAACCCGACGACGGTCTGGGAGTTCTGGCGCAGGATGCCCTGGTAGAGCTGGTAGCCGACCCCGTGGATGTTGAAGATGCGCTCGGTGACGATCGCCCCGCCCATCAGGGCGCCCACATCGGTACCGATGAAGGTGACGACGGGGATGAGGGAGTTGCGCAGCAGGTGCCGCACGACCACCCGGCGCCGGGGCAGGCCCTTGGCGACGGCGGTGCGGACGTAGTCGGCGCGGGCGTTCTCGGCGATCGAGGTCCGGGTGAGCCGGGTGACGTAGGCCAGGGAGACGGAGGCCAGGACGAGTCCGGGCACGATGAGTTCGTCGAGCGGCGCCTCGGATGAGACGGACGGCTTGATGATGCCCCACTCCACACCGAGGAGGAGCTGGAGCAGGAGGCCGGTGACGAACGTCGGTACGGCGATGACGACCAGGGTCAGGATCAGCACCCCGGTGTCGACGGGCCGGCCGCGGCGCAGTCCGGTGACGACGCCGAGGCTGATGCCGATGACGATCTCGAACACGATCGCGACGACGGTGAGCCGGATGGTGATGGGGAAGGCTGTGGCCATCAGCTCCGTGACCTTCTGCCCGTTGAAGGCAGTGCCGAAGTCACCGGTGAAGATGTTCCCCATGTAGGACAGGTACTGATGCCAGACCGACTTGTCGAGGCCGAACTCGGCACGCAGCTGGGCGGCGGTCGCGGGGTCGCACTGGCGGTCGCCGCAGAGGCCCGCGATGGGGTCGCCCATCACGTACACCATGAGGAAGATCAGCAGCGTGGTGCCGAAGAAGACGGGGATCATCTGCAGCAGCCGCCGGATCACATAACGTCCCATGAGGGGCTCCGGGGGTCGAGGGGGTGTCTTGCCGGTCAGGCACCGCTCCTGATCCGGCCTGACCGGCAGGACACCCCTGGGCGAACGGGCGGACGGACCGGAAAGCCGGGGGCCGGTGCGGGACGCCGCACCGGCCCCCGGCTTCAGGGGGTCACTTGACCTTGATCTGGTCGTACACCGGGACGCTGAAGGGGTTCAGCGAGACGTTCTCGACCCTGTCCGAATAGCCCGCGCTGCCGTTCTGGTACCAGAGCGGGATGACGGGCATCTGCTCGACGAGGACCTTCTCGGCGTCCTGGAACGTGGTGACCGCCTTGGCCTTGTCGCTCTCCGCGTTGGCCTTGTCGACCAGGTCGTCGAACTTCTGGTCGCTCCACTTGCCGTCGTTGGACGGGGCGTTGGTGTAGTAGAGCGGCTGCAGGAAGTTCTGGATGAGCGGGTAGTCCATCTGCCAGCCCGCGCGCCAGGCTCCGGTCAGCTTCTGGGTGGAGACCTGACTGCGGAAGTCGGCGAAGGTGCCGACGGGCCCGCCGACGCACGCCTTGTTGTTCCCCATGACGTTGTTGATGCTGTTGCAGACCGCGTCGACCCACTCCTTGTGGGAGCCGGTGTCGGCGTTGTACGAGATCTTGAGCTGTCCGCCGGGGATGCCGCCGCCCTCCTCGATCAGCTTCTTGGCCTCCGCCTTGTCGTACTCGCACGCGGAGCCGCACAGGCCCTCCTTGAAACCGCCTTCCTCGCCGAGGACCGGTGAGGTCCAGTCGGATGCGGGGGTACGGGTCTTCTGGAAGATCTGGTCGGTGATCTGGTCGCGGTTGATCGCCATCGACAGGCCCTTGCGGACCTTGACCGCGTCGGGGGTGTCCCAGACCTTCTCGTAGAACGGGAAGGAGAGCGTCTGGATGATGCCGGCGGGTGTGTTGATGTACCGGTCGCCCAGGTCCGCCTTCACGTTCTTGAGCTGCGAGGCCGGCACGTCGTCGACCAGGTCGAGGTTTCCCGCGGTCAGGTCGGTGTAGGCGGTGTTGTTGTCGGTGTAGACCTTGAGGTCGATGCCGCCGTTCTGCGCCTTGTCCGCGCCGGGGTAGTCGTCCCACCTGCGCAGGTTCATCGACGAGCCCTTGGCGTACTCCTCGATGGTGTAGGGACCGTTGCCGACCGGCTTGGAGAGCCAGGCGTCGTGATCGGTGTAGAAGACCTTGGGCAGCGGCACGAAGGCCGCGTAGCCGAGGGTGTCGGGCCAGAGCGAGAACTTCTGCGACAGCTTGGCCGTGAAGGTCGTGCCGTTGACCACCTTGAGGCCGGAGAGGGTGGCGGCGGACGCGCTGCCGGACTCGGGATGGACCTTGTCGTAGCCGTCGATGTACTGGAAGAAGTAGGCGTTCTTCTGGTTGTTCTTCAGCGCGGCACCGTAGTTCCACGCGTCGACGAAGGACTTCGCGGTGACCTTCTCACCGTTGCTGAAGGTCCAGTTGTCCTTGATCGTGATGGTGAAGTTCTGCGAGTCCTTCGACTCGATCTTCTCGGCGATCTCGTTCTGGGCCTCGCCGGTCTTGGGGTCGTACCGGACGAGTCCGCGGAAGACCATGTCGAGGACCTTGCCGCCCTGCACCTCGTTGGTGTTAGCCGGCTCCAGCGGGTTCTGCGGATCGCCCCAGGAGGAGCTCACGATCCCGTCGGCGCCACCGCCGCCACCGCTGTCCCCGCCGCCGCAGGCCGTGGCCGTCAGGGCGACGGCTGCGGCGCATACGGCCCACCTGGCTCGTGTGGCTCCGCGCATGGAGTGCCTCCTAGGGTCCCTTGATTACTCAATGCCCCATATCACCCCATCAGCTATTCCGTCGCATGTTCACCGCGGCCGTCCGTGGCGGCCGGGCCCCGTGCTCCGGGGGAGCTGCTCCGACGGCCTCCGGAAACACGTCCGGGGGGCCGGGACGCCTGAAGCGTCCCGGCCCCCCGGACCTGCGGCCGGAGTCTGCGGCTACTCGGTGTCCGCCGTCTTCTCGAGCTGCGCGAGCGCGGGGTCGAGAACGATGTCCGCGCCGGTCTTCTCGGTCGTCGGGTCCTCCGGGAAGTGGCAGGCCGTCAGGTGACCCTCGCGGTTGCCGGAGATCTGGACCAGCGGCGGCTCATCCGTCGCACACTTGTCCTGGGCCTTCCAGCAACGGGTACGGAAGCGGCAGCCCGACGGCGGATTGACGGGCGAGGGCACGTCACCCTCGAGCCGGATCCGCTCCTTGCTCGCGCTGTCCACGTCCGCCTCGGGCACGGCCGACAGCAGGGCGTGGGTGTAGGGGTGCCTGGGCCGGTTGTACAGGGAGTCGCGGTCGGCGACCTCCACCACCTTGCCCAGGTACATCACGGCCACCCGCTCCGAGAAGTGCCGGACGATGGCCAGGTCGTGGGCGATGAAGACGAAGGCGATGCCCATCTCCCGCTGGACCTTCTGCAGGAGGTTCACCACCTGCGCCTGGATGGAGACGTCCAGGGCCGATACCGGCTCGTCCGCCACGATCAGCTTCGGCTGGAGCGCGAGGGCGCGCGCCACCCCGATGCGCTGGCGCTGGCCGCCGGAGAACTCGTGCGGGAACCGGTTGTAGTGCTCGGGGTTCAGCCCGACGAGTTCCAGCAGTTCCCGCACCCGGTTCTCCCGGCCACCGGACGGGTTGACGCCGTTGACCTCCATCGGGCTCTTGATGATGGTGCCGACGGTCTGCCGCGGGTTCAGCGACGAGTACGGGTCCTGGAAGATCATCTGGATCTCGGACCGGATCGGGGCCAGCTGCCGGCGGCCGGCGTGGGTGATGTCCTGGCCCCGGTAGGTGATCTTCCCGCCGGTCGGCTCCAGCAGGCGGGTCATCATCCTTCCGGTGGTCGACTTACCGCAGCCGGACTCGCCGACGAGGCCGAGGCTCTCGCCCTCGTACACCGAGAGGTCGATGCCGTCGACGGCCTTGACGGCGCCGACCTGACGCTTGAAAGGGAAGCCTCCGTAGATCGGGAAATGCATGGCCATGCCCTCGACCGAGAGCAGTTCGCGGCGTTCACGAACACCGTCCGAGGAACCCTGCTGTTCAGGCAGAGTGACGTTTTCACTCATGTCTCTGCGTCTCTCCTAGCCCAGCCGGGGCTTGATGTCGTCGATGAAGATCGTGCGCTTCTGCTCCGGCGTCAAGTGGCAGGCTGCCGCCCGGCCTTCGGCCAGCAACGGCCGCTCACCGCTGCACCGCTCCCCGTCGACCTTCTCGGTGAAGGCGCAACGCGGGTGGAACGGGCAGCCCGAAGGCGGGTTGAGAAGGCTCGGAGGCGAGCCGGGGATCGGCATGAGCGCCTCGTTGATGTCACCGCCCAGACGCGGCATCGAGCTCAGCAGGCCCCAGGTGTAGGGGTGCTTGGGCTGCTGGAGCACCTCGCGGACGGTGCCGCGCTCGACGGCCCTGCCCGCGTACATCACCAGCAGGTCGTCCGCCATGTTGGCGATGACCCCGAGGTCGTGGGTGATGAAGATGATCGCGGAGCCGAACTCCTGCTGCAGGTCCTTGAGCAGGTCGAGGATCTGCGCCTGCACCGTCACGTCGAGCGCGGTGGTCGGCTCGTCCGCGATCAGCAGATCGGGGTTGCACATCAGCGACATGGCGATCATGGCGCGCTGGCGCATACCACCGGAGAACTGGTGCGGGTAGTCGTCGAAGCGCAGGGCGGGCTGCGGGATACCGACCTTGGTCAGCATCTCGATGGCCCTGGCCTTGGCCTCCTTGCGCGAGGCACCCGTGTGCTTGCGGAACGGCTCGGCGAGCTGTCTTCCGACGGTGTAGTACGGCGAGAGCGCCGTCAGGGGGTCCTGGAAGATCATCGCGGCCCGGTTGCCGCGGATCCGCTCCATCTCCTTCTCGGAGGCCGCGATCAGGTTCTTGCCGTCCAGCAGGATCTCTCCCGTGACGCTCGAACTCTGGGGGTTGTGCAGCCCGAGAACGGCCAGGTTGGTCACGGACTTGCCGGAACCCGACTCACCCACGATGCCGAGCGTCTTGCCCCGCTCGACATCGAAAGAGAGCCCGTCTACCGCCTTGACGACGCCGTCCTCGGTGGAGAACCGCACCCGCAGGTCGCGTACCGAGAGGAAGGCCTCCGGCCCGGTCGGGGCCGGTGTGTCTTCGGTCTTGGTCAGTGTGGTCACGGTCGTTCTCCTAGGCGAGGCGCACGCGCGGGTCGATGTAGGCGTATGCGAGGTCGACGATGATGTTCAGGACGAGGATGAAGAAGGCTCCGAACAGCATCACCCCCATGGTCACCGGAAGGTCCTTGGTCAGCGAGGACTCCACGGCGAGACGCCCGATGCCCGCGAGGTCGAAGGTGAACTCGGTGACCACACCACCGGCGAGGAGTCCGCTGAGGTCCATGCCGAGGATGGTGACGATCGGGGCGAGCGAACCTCGCCAGGCGTAGCGGAAGAAGACGTACCGCTGCGGCATGCCCTTGGCGCGCGCGGTGCGGACGTGCTCTTCCTGGAGCTGCTCGATCATCGTGGAGCGCGACATACGCGTGTACTGGGCCGTGAAGATCGTCGCCATGACGGCCCACGGGATCAGCAGGGCGACGGCCCAGTCGACCGGGTTGTCGAGGAACGGGACGTACTTCGGGTTCTCCATCCAGCCGGTGCTGTAGACGAAGAGGCCGAGGACGATCGGACCGAGGAAGTAGATCTGGAACGAGCTGAGCACCATCGAGGCGCCACTGACAGCCTTGTCCAGGGCGGTACCGCGCTTCCAGGCCGCGAGCAGACCCGAGCCGAGGCCGATCACCAGGAAGATCACCAGGGCGCCGACGGTCAGCGACAGCGTCAGCGGGAACCGGTCCATGATCGAGTCCCACACGAAGTCGCCCGTGCTGAAGGACTGTCCCAGGCACGGTGCCGCGCAGTGTCCGACGGCGAAGTCACGGCCGGCGACGATACCGCGCATGAACTCCCAGAACTGCGTGGTGATGGGCTTGTCCAGGCCGAGGTTCTCACGGATGACCGCAATGTTCTCCGGCGAGCAGTTCTTGCCGCAGGAGAGCTGGGCGAAGTCCTGAGGGATTGTGTAGAACAGGAAGAACGTGAAGGCGCCGATCAGGAACATGATGACGACTGCGCCGGTCAACCTGCGGATGAGGAACTGAAGCATCGCGGGAGGCTGCTCTCTTCGGAAGCGGCGGGTTGTAAGGAGGGGTCCGTGGGGGTGCGCTCCGCCTGGCGCGCACCCCCACGGAGTAGCCGATCTGAGGTGTTACGGCTTCTTCAGGTACAGACGGTTGATGTCGATGTAGCTCGAGTTGGTGCTGTAGCGAGCGCCACCGATGTTGGAACCGAAGAGCTGGAGCTGCTTCGAGTAGTAGACCGGGGCGGCCGGGTTGATCTCCTCGACGATGCGCTTGTGCGCCTCTTCCCACTTCTTGGCCGCGGCCTCCGGCTCAAGGACCAGCGCCTCCTGGATGAGGCTGTTGACCTTGGAGTCGTTGATGTGGGAGTAGTTCGGCTGACCGTCGGCGACCAGGGTGCCGTCGTAGACCGGGGTGACGACGGTGGACTGGGAGGCCCAGTCCTGACCCCAACCGGTCATGTACAGGTCGAAGCCGTTGTCGACCTTGCCGATCTGCTCGTAGAAGGTCGCGCGGTCGATCTCCTTGGCCTGGACGTCGAAGCCGATCTTGGCCAGCGCGTCCTTGATGATGACCATCTGCTTCTGGCCACGCGGGGTGTTGGAGTAGGCGTAGGTGAGCTTCGTTCCCTTCGCGACACCCGCCTCCTTCAGCAGCGCCTTGGCCTTGGCCGGGTCACCGTTGGGCTTCTTCAGCTTGCCGAACGGGTCGTACGTCGCGTCGTAGCCCGGCAGGGTCGGCGCGAACAGACCGCCGGCCAGCTCGCCGCCGTACTTGCCGCCGTCAGCCTGGATCATGGACTGGTTCGGGATCGCGTAGGTGATCGCGTCCCGGACCTTCTTGTCCTTGAGGCGGTCCAGGTTGAAGCTCATCTGCCACACGTAGGGCTGGTAGCCCTTGATCGTGCGCTTGTTGACGGACGCGTCACGGATCACGGAGGACGTCTGGGCCGGGTCCACGGAGTCCGTGAACTGCATGGCGTTCTTCGCTTCGCCCTGGTCGGCGATCAGACGCTTGGTCTGGCTGGGCTGGTCGATCGTGGTGGTGAAGTCGTAACCGTCCACGTACTGGTGGCGGACGGAGTCCGTCTTCGGGTCCCAGTTGGTGTTCTTGACCAGCTTCAGGGACTTGCCGGACTTGTACTCGGCGATCTTGTACGGGCCAAGGGCCTTGGGGGCCTTGTCGTACTTCTCCTTGGTGTCCGCCTTCTCGGGAACGATGGCGTAACCGGCCATGGAGAGCGCCTGCGGCAGGTCCGGGCGGGGCTTGTCGAAGTTGAAGACGATCGTCTTCTCGTCCGGCGTCGACAGCACGCTGTCGGGCAGGTGCTTGCCCTTGTACGGGCCGTCCGGCAGCGCCTTGCGGTAGTCCGAGCCGGAGAGCCAGGTCTGGACGAAGGACGGGCCGTCGAAGATGACCTTCGAGTACTGACGCTCGAAGGTGTGACGGACGTCGGCCGAGGTGATGGCGTTGCCATCCTCGTCCTTGATGCCGTCCTTCAGCGTGTACGTCCAGGTCTTGCCGCCGTTGGAGGACTTGCCGGCGTCGGTGGCGATGTCACCGACGACCGTCAGGTTGCCCTTGTCGTCCTCCTGGTAGTTCGTCAGCTTGCGGTGGACCAGGTTGGCGAACTGGCCGGCGTCGCTCACGTAGATCTGACCCGGGTCCATGTGGGACAGGTCGGACTGCGTGTAGATGTTGATGGTGCCGCCGGGCTTGGCACCCGGGACCTCGGCCGCCGGGCCGTTCGACGCGGCAGCCTCGCCGTAGACGACAGGCTTCGACTGGGACGCGGCGTCCTTCTGGGACTTGGACTCGTCCTTTGCGTCCTTGCCACTGTCCTTCGAGCAGCCGGTGAGCGCCAGCGAGCCGGCAGCGGCTGCGACGACGATGACGCGTGCGGAACGCGATCGAATGGGATTCATGATGCTCTGTGCACCTACCTGTCGGTTGTTATCCAGAGAAGTGCTGCCTGACCGTCCGGTTGCCCGGTGCGAGGGCGGCAGCCACCCCCGCCCATGGACGTCACCGTCCGGTCTTGGGGTCGAACGCGTCCCGGACCGAGTCACCAAGGAGGTTGAAGCACAGAACGAAAACCACCATGGCGATGCCCGGGAAGAACATGAACGCCGGATCCTGCTCGTAGATCTCGGCGCCGATGGCGAACATCCGGCCCCAGTCCGGCGTCGGCTCGACGAAGCCGACACCGACGAAGGAGAGGAACGCGATGCTCAGGATGGAGCTGGGAAGGGTGTATGTGCCCTGCACCAGGATCGGGGTCACGATGTTCGGCAGGATCTCCTTGCGCACGATCCGCCAGCGCGAGGCGCCCGAGACCTTGGCCGCCTCCACGAACTCCCGCTCACGCAGGGAGAGCACGGAGCTGCGGACCAGACGGGCCATGCCCATCCAGCCGAGGAACCACATCACCAGGAGGATCGCGACGGCCCGCATGTACGTGGGCGTCTCGTCCGTCGGTGAGACGAACAGCGCGGTCACGACGGGCATGAAGGCGATGAAGAAGAGCTGGCTCGGGAAGGAGAGGAAGAAGTCGGTGGTCCGGCCGAGCCAGTAGTCGACCTTCCCTCCGAAGTACCCGCCCACCATGCCGATGATCACGCCCGTGAGGACGCTGAACACCGTCAGGATCAGGGCCATGTACAGCGACGTCCGCATGCCGTAGAGCAGCATGGTGAACACGTCCCGGCCCAGGTTCGGTTCGACACCGAACCAGAACTCCCCGGAGATTCCGCCGAAGGAGCCCGAGGGCATGGCGAAGTCGTCGAGCAGGAACGGGTAGTCCGGCTCCTGCGCGTAGAGCGTGTACGGGTCCTTGCCGTACAGGCTGGAGATCACCGGGGCGAGCGCCGCAATGACGAAGTAGAAGAGCACTACGACCGCGGTGATCATGCCGGTGCGGTCGCGCTTGAAGCGCATCCACATCAGCTGGCCCGGGGAGCGGCCGACGGGAGCGTCGGTCTCAACGGCCTTGCTCTTCGCCGGGGTCTCGTCGTCCAAGGCGACAGAGGCCGTGGCGTCCTCGGCCTCGATTGGACTGGTCATGATGCGTCCATTCACAAATGTCGGGTACCGGCGCCCGGTCAGGCCGCGCGGTTGAGTTCGGTTCACTCACTGCGTCATGCCTGCTGTGTGGCGGCCCCTCGGAGACGGCCGCATCCTGTGACCGGGTGCGGCAGCGCGACTGTCCGCCTGCAGGGCATTACCTCAGGACTCGACAGTCGAAGGAGCGCCAACAGGAGTGGGTTTCACTCCCGGGACGCGCGTAGAGCGAGTGGGACGGGCCGGAACGCCGTCAGACGTCGCCGGCCACAGGACCGGGTGAGCCGAGATGTACGAAACCGTGCGGGCGTGCCGTACCGGACGGCTCGACCGCGTTAATACCCAGAGCGGCGCACATGGGTTCCTCCTCGTGAGTCCACGTAAAACAGTTGCGGCACCTGCTCCCCGCCGACACCCCTGACGACGGGAAGAGGGACACACCGTGTGCTCGCGAGCCGACACCTTCGCAGTGCGTGACCCGTTGACCCGAGCTCAACTGAGCCAACTATTGAGCACACTCGGGCCGTAAACCACACTTAAAGGGTCTCGGTTTGACAACATCAGGAGACCCCGGATGGTCAAAATTCGGACAAAGTGATCCTAGACAGACACGCCCGAAACGGACCGTTAACACACGCTCCGGTGAACCGTGCACGATATCCGGACGCCCTGGGCGGGAAAAACGGGTTGCGCACCGGCGGGTGCGGAGTGGTCCGCCGGGACGCCCGAGCGCCCCGCCGGTCCGTCGGGACCGGGGGCCACCAGGAGCGCGCCTGCGTGACCGGGCGAGCGGCCGGCAGCGCCCCGTCCTGACGGCCGCCGGGTTGAGCGTCGTGCCGCTCCCGGCAGGGAGCCGCCGGCGCCGGCGTGCCCTCCGCCACCGCCCCGCAACGCCTCGCACCTCATCTCCGTTGCGTATGCGAATCCACAAGCCTGACGGCGGTGACACGCAAGGGAAAGGCCCGGCCCCCCACGCCGTACGTGGGGAGCCGGGCCTCAGCCGTACGCCCGTAGGGCGCTCCGGTCGGCTCAGCCGTTCTTGGCGCGCGAGGCCGTGCGGCCACGCTGCTTCGCGTCCAGGACGACCTTGCGGATGCGCACGGTCTCCGGGGTCACCTCGATGCACTCGTCCTCGCGGCAGAACTCCAGGGACTGCTCCAGCGAGAGCTTGCGGGCCGGGACCACGTTCTCCGTGGTGTCCGCGGACGCCGCACGCATGTTGGTGAGCTTCTTCTCCTTGGTGATGTTCACGTCCATGTCGTCGGCGCGGGAGTTCTCGCCGATGATCATGCCCTCGTAGACCTCGGTGCCGGCCTCGGTGAAGATGACACCGCGCTCCTGGAGATTGACCATCGCGAACGGCGTCACCGAGCCCGACCGGTCGGCGACCAGCGAGCCGTTGTGACGGGTGCGCAGCTCGCCGAACCACGGCTCGTGGCCCTCGAAGATGGAGTGCGCGATGCCCGTGCCGCGGGTCTGCGTCAGGAACTCCGTACGGAAGCCGATGAGGCCGCGGGACGGAACGATCCACTCCATGCGGACCCAGCCCGAACCGTGGTTCGTCATGGTCTCCATGCGGCCCTTGCGGGTCGCCATCAGCTGCGTGATGGCACCGAGGTGCTCCTCGGGCGAGTCGATGGTCATGCGCTCGATCGGCTCGTGCGTCTTGCCGTCGATCTGCTTGGTGACGACCTCCGGCTTGCCCACCGTCAGCTCGAAGCCCTCACGGCGCATCTGCTCGACGAGGATGGCCAGCGCGAGCTCACCACGGCCCTGGACCTCCCAGGCGTCCGGGCGCTCGGTGTCCAGGACGCGGAGCGAGACGTTACCGATGAGCTCGCGGTCCAGACGGTCCTTCACCTGGCGGGCGGTGACCTTGTGGCCCTTGCCGCCCTTGCCGACGAGCGGCGAGGTGTTCGTACCGATGGTCATCGAGATGGCGGGCTCGTCGACCGTGATCAGCGGGAGCGCGATCGGGTTCTCGGGGTCGGCCAGGGTCTCGCCGATCATGATGTCCGGGAAACCGGCGACGGCGCAGATGTCACCGGGGCCCGCCTTCTCGGCGGGCAGACGGGTGAGCGCCTCGGTCATCAGGAGCTCGGTGACACGGACGTTGGACACCGTGCCGTCGCGCTTGATCCACGCGACCGTCTGGCCCTTGCGCAGCTCGCCCTGCTCGACGCGGCAGAGCGCGATACGGCCGAGGAAGTTGTCGGCGTCCAGGTTGGTGACGTGGGCCTGCAGCGGGGCGGCCTCGTCGTACTCGGGGGCCGGGACCGTGGAGAGGATCGTCGTGAAGAACGGCTCCAGGCTGTCGCTGTCCGGCGGGACGGTGCCGTCCTCGGGCTTGGTCAGCGACGCGACGCCGTCACGGGCGCAGGCGAAGACGATCGGGAACTCGATCTGGTCCTCGTCGGCGTCCAGGTCCAGGAAGAGGTCGTAGGTCTCGTCGATGACCTCTGCGATCCGGGAGTCCGGACGGTCCGTCTTGTTGATGCAGAGAATGACCGGAAGCTTGGCGTCGAGCGCCTTGCGCAGGACGAAGCGGGTCTGGGGCAGCGGGCCCTCGGAGGCGTCTACGAGGAGGACGACCGCGTCCACCATCGACAGACCGCGCTCGACCTCGCCGCCGAAGTCGGCGTGGCCGGGGGTGTCGATGATGTTGATCGTGATCGGGTCCCCGCCGTCCTTGGGGTGATACTTCACCGCCGTGTTCTTGGCGAGGATCGTGATGCCCTTCTCACGCTCCAGGTCGTTCGAGTCCATCATGCGTTCGTCGAGGTTCTCGGCGGCGTGCGCGGCGAAGGCGCCCGCCTGCTTGAGCATGGCGTCGACCAGCGTGGTCTTGCCGTGGTCGACGTGGGCGACAATGGCTACGTTACGGATGTCGTGGCGCGTGGGCATGGGTGGCTTGCGCTTCTCTCGGATCGTGGGATCAGGCGTCTCAGTCGGTCTTCGAGTCCTCGTACGCCCGCCGGGCGGCACGCCACGGCTCGTCCAATGGTACGGGCCCGAGGGGCCCGGGGCTTCCCGGCCCGATCCGCACGACAGGACTACAGCCACAATTCAGACGATATTCAGACGGTATTGCGTCATCGCCCAGCCGGTGGAAGGCCGGACGGCAAGGGGTGTGAGAAGACGAGTCGGCCCGGGTCTGGGCGGACACCACCTTGCCCGCCGGGCCTCCGGCGGGCAAGGGAATTGAGCTGTATCTGAGCTTTGAACGTGGCCTTGACCTGCTACTTCTTCCGATTCGCGGTGGAACCTGCCGCTTGTCGCGCGGTGAATCCGATGTCCTCGTAGCGGGGTGCGGCGAAGCCGAAGGCGCCGACGTTCGCCAGCTTCTTGTCGACGGCGACCAGCTGTGGCCTCTGATACAGCGGAATCGATCCTGCGGCGGCCCAGATCCGGGCGTCCGCCTGCTTCAGCAGGTCCCTCGACGCGTTGGCGTCGAGCTCGGAGACCGCCCGGTCGAAGAGCTGGTCGATGTGGTCGGAGCCGACCCTGGTGTAGTTCTGCTCGACCAGCAGCGAGCCGTCGGAGGCGGGCTCCGGCTTGGCGAAGATCGGACGGCCGTCGGTCGCCGGGTAGGCGGTGGCGGGCCAGGAGTACAGCGCCAGGTCGTAGTCGCCGGACGCGATGTGGTCCTTGAAGTAGCTGTCGTCGTCGACCTTGGTGACCTGCGTGGTGATGCCGATCGAGTCGAGCATCTCGACGATCTTCTCCCCGACGGTGCGCAGCGACTGCGATCCGGGGCCCGAGGGCAGGACGAAGCGGAGGCTCAGGGGCTTGCCGGCCTTGCCGAGGCGGTCCTTGACCGAGGCGGGGGCCGGTGCGGGGGTCCCCGTGGGGGCGTAGGCGCCCCGGGCTCCGCCGGCCTGCTTGTCCTGGGCGGTGACCTCGCCGTCGCCGGCCGGGCCGTCGCCCGGCTTCTCGTCGCCGACGACGTACATCCCCTCGTCGTGGGACGCCTTGTCGTCCTTCTCGGCCTTCTCGGCCTTGTCCGTCTTCTCCGCCTTCTCGTCCTTCTCCTTCTGCTCGGCCTTGCCGGCCCTCCCCTTCTCCTCGGCCTCGCTGCCGGCCTTCGTGTCCTCGGTCCTGCGGACGGCGCCGCCCGGGGTCCATCCGGCGTCGGCCAGCAGCGCCCGGGCCTCCTTGGTGTCCTGTTCGCCGAGCGCGCCGCTGCTGTCCTTGTAGCCCGGCTGTCCGGCCAGGGCCAGGTGGCTGCCGGGCAGCTTCGCGGGCAGGCCGAGCGGCCCCAGCACCGCGTCGGCGAGTTCCTGCCGGTCCAGGGTCCGGGCGATGGCGCGGCGCACCCGGTCGTCGGAGAGGGGCCCGGACTCCCCGTTCAGCGCGAGTTGCGTGTAGGCGGGCTCCAGGGACTTGCGCACGGCGAAACCGTTCAGCGACTTCTGCTCGGCGGCGTACACCGCGATGGCTTCCCGGGTCTCCTCGCGGGCGGCCTGCGCCGCCTCGGCGGCCTCCTCGTCCGAGCCGTGGGCCAGCGCCCAGGACCGCAGGGCGGAGGCCGGGGTGCTGTCGGATCCCGGTCCATGTGCGGGCGGCCCGCCCTTGCCGCTGCGGTAGCGGGCCGCGAGGGCGATGCTGTTCGCCGTGGCCGGGTCGATGTCGGCGACGTCCACCGCGCCCTCGGTCAGCGCGTCGGTCCGGTCCTCCGGCTCGACCGCGCGGAAGACCAGGGATTCGAGTTTGGCCTCGTTGCCCCACCAGCGCGGGTTCCGGTCGAGCACGACCGACCCCTCGGGCTTGTTCACGCTGCGCAGCCGGAACGGTCCGGCGGTGTTCTCGAGGGTGGTCCGGGCGCCGTCGTTGAAGGTGCCCGGGGATCCGGTCACCTCCTTCGGGTACAGCGGTGAGAACAGCGAGCGCCAGTCGGCGTAGGGCTTGGAGAAGGTGACCCGGACCTGCAGATCGTCCTTGCCGCGCTCGATCTTCTCGATCCGCTCGTATCCCGCGTTGCGCGCGGTCCAGAAGGCCGAGTCCTTGCCGCTCAGCGCGCGCCACTGGGCGACGAAGTCGGGGGCGCCGATCTCGCGGCCGTCGCTCCACACGGCCTGCTGGTTGAGCTTGTAGAGGACGACCTGCTTGGGCTCCTGCCCGATGACCTTCGCCGACTCCAGGTAGTCGGGGTTGAGCCTGGGCTCCCCCTTCGCGTCCATGGGGAAGAGGGAGGGCAGCAGGGCGCCGGTGATCCGCGTGGTGGCGCTGTCGGCGTCGGCCTGGAATGCGTTGAGGGTGGCGGGCACCCCGTCGATCGCCCACGTGACGGTGGAGCCCTCGGTGACCCGGTCCCGGGAGGCCGGCGCGATGTCCTGCGGGGCGGCCACCGAGGTGGGGCCCTCGCTGTCCGAGGAACAGCCCGCCAGTACCGGGATCGTGAGCACACCTGTCGCCAGGAGCGCGACCGAGCGGCGCTTTCGGGCCGTCCCGCGTGGGACGCCGACGTGGGCCATGGCTGTTACCTCCGGGGCCGGCCCGGTCCACCCCGTACCGGAAGGGACCGGATGATGCGTACTGGTGGCATTTGCAGTTGATCAGACTTGTTCGCTGATCCACTGAACGCACGTGCACGCGCGGGAGGAGGCAGACGCGCCCGCTGCGGCCGCGGATATCACCCGCGCGGCCCCGCTCCGCCCGGACGGCGGTCAGCCCAGGAGTCCGGAGACTGCCAGGGGGCCGTGGTGGGGCGGGTGGGCCGGCCGGATCGGCGGACGGCGCGGAACTGGAGCCGCTGTTGCCGGGTCGCGGGCGACAGTGGGCGGACATAGCCTCCCAAATGTGACGCCGCCTGCGAGCCGTACCGGGATGTCCCGGCCTTCGATACCCGGCAGGATCCTTTTCGCTGCCCTCACAGCGCTGCTCTGGATCACCGGCCCGGGCACCCCGGGCGCCCGGGCCGAGGACCCCGTCACCCTGTCCCGCGAAGGGCAGATCACCGACAAGGTGGGGGCACTGGGCGACCGCGAGCCGCAGACCGAGGCCGCACTCGACCGCCTGTTCGAAGAGCAGCGGGTGCAGCTCTTCGTGGCGTACGTCCGTGACTTCTCCGGCCGCGACGCCCAGGCATGGACCGACGAGACCGCGAACCGCAACGGCCTGGGCCAGGAGGACGTGCTGCTGGCCGTGGCCACGCACGACCGGCAGTACGCCTACTCCGTGGACCAGGGGTCACGCCTCACGGACGCCCAGCTCCAGAACGTGGCGGACACGGCTGTCGAGGCGGCACTCCGGCAGAACGACTGGGCGGGAGCCGCGATCGGCGCCGCCGACGGCTACGCCGCGGTGCTGGCCGGGGACCCCGTCCCCGCCCCCGCCATCACGCCTGGCGCCGCGGACCCCGGTGCCGGTTCCGGCGACGGCGCCTCGGCCGGCCTGATCGTGCCCCTGGCCGTGGTCGTCGTCGCGGGGGCCGTCGCCGCCTTCGCCTTCACCCGCCGCAGACGCCGTACGAGGACCCGGACCACCCCGGCGGCGGGCGGCTGGGGCGGCGAGGCCGGGGCGAAGGCCGAACCGCCGGTCCCGCTGCCGGAGCTCGACGCGCGGGCGAAGGAGGACCTCGTCGACACGGACGACGCCGTGCGCACCAGCGAGGAGGAACTCGGCTTCGCGACGGCCCAGTTCGGCGAGGAGGCCGCAGCGGCGTTCGCCGAGGCGGTCCAGCACGCCAGGACCGGGCTGACCGAGGCCTTCCGGCTGCGGCAGCAGCTGGACGACGCCATTCCCGAGGACGACGCGACGCGGCGGCGGATGCTCGACGAGATCATCAGCCGCTGCACGGACGCCAATAGCCGCCTGGACGCCATGTCCGAGGACTTCGACCGGCTGCGCGCCCTCGAACAGACCGCCCCGCAGGCCGTGGCCACCGCCGAGACCACGTACCGCGAGCTGATCGCACGCGTCGCCGCCGCGGAGACGGCCATCCGCGCGATGCGGGACCGGTACGCGGAGACGGCGGTCGCTCCCGCCGCCGAGGACGTCGAACAGGCCAAGGACCGGCTGGTCTTCGCCACCTCCACCCTCAACCAGGCGCGCCAGGCCGTGGACAGCGACGACAACGCCCGCGCCGCGGTCCACGTCCGTGCCGCCGAGGGCGCGGTCGAGCAGGTGTCCACCCTCGTGGACGCGGTCGGCCGGCGGGCCGGGGAGCTGGCCGAGGCTGCGGACAGGCTGCCGGGCGCGCTCACCGAGACGGAGACGGACCTGGCCGACGCCGAAGGGCTGCTCGAAGGCACCCCGGAGGGTACGCCGACCGCGGATCTGCGGGGCCGGGTCGCCCGCGCAGAGACGGTGGTCGGTGCGGTGAAGGGCGAGCTCGGCTCGGGCACGTACGACCCGGTCGACGCGCTGCGCAGGGTGGAGGACGCCGACGCCGCGCTGGACGAGGCGCTCGCCGGGGCCCGTGAGCAGGAGCAGGGCGGCCGACGGGCGCGTTCGCTGCTCGACGGGGCGATGCTCACCGCACGGGCGGCGATCGGTGCCGCCGCGGACTACATCAGCACCAACCGGGGCGCGGTCGGCAGCCAGGCGCGCACCCGGCTCGCGGAGGCCCAGCGGCGGTGGGAGAGCGCCGGGCGGCTGTCCGAGGCGGACGACCCCCGGGGCGCCCTGGCCGAGGCACAGCGGGCGGACTCCCTGGCCACCCAGGCGAGGAGCCTGGCCGAGCAGGACGTGGGCGGCTATCACGACCGGAGCGGTTTCGGCGGCCCGCGCGGCGGAGGCGGGACGAGCGGCGCCGTGCTGGGCGGCATCATCCTCGGCGGCCTGCTCGGCGGC
>NZ_MAPV01000095.1 GCF_001700505.1 Streptomyces mutomycini | reverse complement strand
CGCCGGGGATCTGCCTCGGGGGTGAGAGCGGCGTACCGCCCGCGGTCAGGGCGATGGCCACGGCAACCTCGGCGTCGGCCACCGTGAAGTAGGGCAGCCAGTGCGGCGGTGTCTCCGCCCGTTCCTTGTCGTCCTGCTCCTTCATGCCGCCGAAGTCGGTTCCGTCCACGCCCCAGTGAGTGAAGTGTTCGGAGGCGTTGACCTTCCAGCCGAGTACGGACGGGTAGAAGGCGAGCGCGCCCTTCGGATCGGGCGTTCGCAGCTCGGCCCAGCCCAGCGTTCCCGGATCGTCGAAGCGTTCCGCGCCGGAAAATGCGCGTGCCTGCCAGAGCGAGAACACCGCACCGGCCGGGTCGGTGGCCACCACGAATCTCCCCAGGTCGAAGACGTCCATCGGTTCCATCAGTACCGTGCCGCCTGCCGATCGCACGGTGTCGGCCGAGGCGTCCGCGTCCTCGGTGGCGAAGGACACGGTCCAGGCCGGCTGCTGCTCCGGGCGGTAGAGGGGACTGAAGGCCGCG
The DNA here is from genome assembly GCF_001700505.1 of Streptomyces mutomycini. Lineage (GTDB taxonomy): Bacteria > Actinomycetota > Actinomycetes > Streptomycetales > Streptomycetaceae > Streptomyces > Streptomyces mutomycini. The sequence goes on along the minus strand of NZ_MAPV01000095.1, from coordinate 3,510 downwards.
ACGGCGTCCTCGCCGATGCGTGCCATCGTGCAGCCGCCCGCCTCGGGCCGTGGGTCNNCCCGAGGCGGGCCGACCATCCCGTTCCTACGCTGATGTCCAGCACGCTAGAGCCGTGCGGAAGCGGCGGCGACCCGAGGTGGTCCGGTGCGAAAGTATTTTACGTATGTAACACCTGTTAAGGTAAATGAGTGAGTGATACAGCCATGCGACCCCGGAAGCCACCCGTCCACAAGCTGCCGGTCACCGGTGTCCTGCGGCTGAACAGCCCCGCGGAGATCTGGTACAAGCCCGCGCTCAGTGTGGTGGTTGCCTCGGCAGTCCCGAATCTGCTGCTGTACTCCCTCGACCGCCTCGACCTGGTCATGTACACGATGGCGGGCTCCCTCTGCGCGCTCTACGGGCACAACCTCCCGTACGCCCGCAGGGCACACACCGTCCTCCGCGTGATCCTCGGGATGGCCGCGGGCCTCGCCGTCGCCCTGGTGACCGCCTCGCTCACCGACTCGACCGCCGTGCTGATCGCCGCCGGTGCGCTGCTCGCTGCCGTGCAGAAGACCTTCTGTGACGCGACGCGCATCGGCCCGCCCGGCAACGTGATCTTCGCGTTCGTCACCTCGGCCGCACTCTTCGCACCGCAGGAGCTGGGACAGGTACCGGGGCACATGGCCCTGATGCTGGCAGCGGGCGCCTTCTCCTGGCTGGTCACGGCCGGCCCGGTCCTGTGGCACAGAGAGGGACCCGAGCGCCTCGCCACCGCCCGCGCACTCGACGCGGCCGCNNAGTCCCTGCTGGCCGCCGGGCGGCCGACTCCCGTGCGCCAGGAACTCGAGCGGCTCGTCGTCCACGCCGAGCGGGCGCTCGCCACCACGGCGGGCGACGGCCACACCCCCGGCGCGGGTCCCGACGGCCACGCCTCCGGCGCGGACCCCGAGGAGCTGCGCCGATGGGCGGCGCTGACCCGCGGCCGTGGCCCCGTCCCCTGCCCTCCACCCGCACCAGGCACCGTCGAACAGCTCTTCGGGATCAACGCCGAACGGGCCGGGCAGAGGATGCGGCGCGGCCGCCGCGAGGCCCGGAGAAGGCTGCTGCGCGCGCTCGGCCCCGGCTCCCCGGTGCTGCCGGTCGCCTTCCGCACCCTCGTCGGGTGCGCCCTGGCCGGCTACGTGTCCTCGGCGCTGGGCGTGGGGCACCCGTACTGGGCCATCGTCACGGCGGCATCCGTCTACCAGCCCAACCTCGCCCTCTCCTGGAGCAGGGCCCTGCAGCGCACGGTCGGAAACCTTCTCGGCGTCATGGTCTTCGCGGCCGTCATCCCGCTGGCCCGGGTCGACCCGCTCGTCCTCGTCCTGTGCGTCCTGTTCTTCAACTTCGCCGCCGAGGCCCTGATCACCCGCAACTACTGGCTCGGCTCCGTCGCCGTCACTCCGATGGCCCTTCTGATCCTGGAATTCGGCGGGTTCCAGCCGGCGGGCGAGCTCATCGCCGACCGCACCCTGGACACCCTGGTGGGCGTCGCCGTCGGCTTCCTCGCCGCGATCGCCGTCACCAACCGCCGGGCGTCCGGCCGAGTGGAACGGGCCCTCGCCGCGGCAGGGGAGGCCCGGGACCGGGCCGAGCGGGCTGTCGCCGACCCGGCGGCCGACGCCCTCAGGCTGGAAACGGCACGCAGGAGGCTGACCGCCTCCCTCGTCGAGCTGCGTGACGCCGGCGATGTCGCATCGGGCGAATGGTGGCAGCGCGCCCTGCCCGAGGAAGAGCTACTGGCGGCCGAGCAGGCGGGACACCGTACGCTCGCGGCGACAGCACAACGGCAGGGACTGACCACCCTGCCCCCTGCGAACGGAGCGGTGTGAGCGACGACATCGTGGCCTCGGTGGTACGGCAGTGGCAGGCCGTCAGCCCGGGCCTTGACACCGGACCGATGGAGCTGATCGGCCGTATCAACCGCTGTGCGGCCCTTCTCCAGCAGGCCGAGGACGCCCCGCTGCGGGCCGCCGGACTGACCCGCGCCGAGNNGCAGGGTCGCCCACGTCGGGCTGACGGACGCGGGGCGTGACCTCGTCGACCGTCTGCTGCCGGAACAGCTCGCCTACGAGCGGTCGGTTCTCTCCGGGCTCGACGAGGAGACCCGCAGCGGGCTCAGCGGACAGCTCGGCGAGCTGCTGGTGCAGCTGGAGGGCCGGCTCGGCGGTCGTCGCTGACGAGGTGCCACCACTGCAGAGGTGCCGTAGCCGACGAGTGCTGACGCTGCCGAAGTGCCGCCGTCGACAGGCTCCTGCGGCATGCGGCCTGCGGCTGACGAAGCGATGTGGACGCCGTCCCGCTCCCGGGCCGACGGAGCGAGCTCACGGACGGTGAGGAAGCCGCCCGGCCGGAAATGTGCGCGCTCCCTGGAACCGGGGCCGTCGTACTCGACGGTGCGGCCTGCACGGACAACCCGTCAACCCGCTCGCACGCGCGTCCGTCGCTCAGGCTTCTGCTCCTTTCGATCCGATTCGATCACATGTGCCCTTGTACCGTTCTGCGGTTCGGAAGGTCTCGTATATGTGGACGAGGTTCGCTCGCCTGTGCGCTGAGTTACCCGTTTATCCAGGTCAGTCACTAAGTGCGGCGAATCGTCTCNNGCGGGACGCAGGCGGGCGCTTGCTCCCGATTCGTGAATCACGTCACTCCCTGCGCATGACTGACGGCGGTGAGTGCGAAACCTGGCGAGTGTATTACCGCGGAAGTGCTCGCGCAGGGGGTTGGGTGAATATGCCGAAGCACTGTTCTGATCTGGCTAGGCTCACGCCCAGTGAAGTCGAGTTGTTGCGAATTCGAGCACTTGTTCACGACTGTCCGTGTAAGTGCTGTACCTCCCCATACCTTCCCGAATCAACCGCCAGAGGGTTTAGATGGTCCGTGTCGAATCACCGCCGACCAACAGAGACATCCCCGTAGTCCGTGCCGCGTTCCCGCCCGTTGTGCTCATGGCCGGCGCCACCGCCGCAGGCGCTGTGCCGCTCACAGGGGCCACGCGGGCGGCAGTCGTGTGGTGCGGTGCGATCGCCACAGTGCTGGTCGCCACGCTCGTCGTCGTACTGAAGCGACGGAACAGGGCGATGCGCGTCCAGCGCGCCGACTACGAACAGCGCGTCGCCTTCCTGGAACACCGCATCGCGTCGTACGACCAGGAGACCGAACGGCTCACCAAGGAGCTCCTGCCCGCCGCGATCCGCCGACTGCGTGCCAGTAACTCGCCGCAGGAAGTGATGCGCGACATCGTCGACGCGGACGAGTCGTACCGGGGCCTCCCCAAGGCGCAACGCGCCCTGGTGCTCCAGGTCCTCGACATCATCGACAACGAAGAGGCGATGCGTGACTCCGCGCAGCGTGCCTTCGTCAGCGTCGCCCGCCGGGTCCAGGCCATCGTCCACCGACAGGCCAGCGAACTGCGGGAGATGGAGGACCATCACGGGCGCAACCCCGATGTCTTCGACGACCTGCTCCGCATCGACCACGGCACCGCGC
>NZ_MAPV01000094.1 GCF_001700505.1 Streptomyces mutomycini | reverse complement strand
CGATGGTACTGCAGGGGGGACCCTGTGGGAGAGTAGGACGCCGCCGAACAATTATTCCGGGAAAGCCCCGTGCCCTTGTGGCACGGGGCTTTTCTGCGTTCACGGCCGACTGGGGACGGACGCCGACCGGTGCGGGTGGCCGGCCTGCCGAGGACCCGTTCCGTCCGGGCGCCATGGCCGCCCGCAACCGGCTGCGCGGCTGGCAACGGCGTACGTCCCGGCCGCGGCAGACACCTCGTCAGGACGGTTTTGAGCACCCCTTCGTTCGAGGTATGCTTTACCTCGTTGCCGCAAGGCAGCAGGCCCCAATAGCTCAGTCGGTAGAGCGTCTCCATGGTAAGGAGAAGGTCTGCGGTTCGATTCCGCATTGGGGCTCGGTACGAAGAAAGGCCCCCGCTTCGGCGGGGGCCTTTCTCATGTCCTGACTAGAGGCTCTGCGGCTCCGGGACGCGCATGGCCAGGATGGCCATGTCGTCGGAGGCGGGCTCCGCGGCGAAACGCTCGACGGCCCGCAGGATGCGACCCGCCACCGCGCCGGCCGTCAGGCCCGTGCACATGGCGAGCACATCGGCCAGGCCGTCGTCGCCCAGCATGCGTGCCCCCTCGCGGCGCTCGGTGACCCCGTCGGTCACACACAGGAGCACATCGCCGGGCTGGAGAGTGACCTCCTGCTCGTAGAGCTCGAGGTCCTCGATGACTCCCAGCAGCGGCTGCGGTTCGGCAGCAGCTTCTACAGAGCCGTCCTGGCGCAGGCGCAGGGGGAGCGGGTGGCCGGCGCACACCACCTTCAGGAGGGCACTACCGTCCTCCTGGGGCCACAACTCCCCGTAGAGCAGCGTCAGGAAGCGGCTGCGGGCGCCCTCGTCCAGGATGGCGGCGTTGAGCCTCTCCAGTACCGCGGGGCCGCCGAACCCCTCGCGGGCCAGCAGGCGCAAGGCGTGCCGGGCGAGGCCCGTGACGGCTGCCGCCTCCGGGCCCGTACCGCAGACGTCACCGATGGCGAAGCCGTAGGCGCCGTCACGGATGGGGAACACGTCGTAGAAGTCGCCGCCGACCTCGTTGCCCTCGCCCGCGGCGCGGTAGATGACCTCGATCTCGACGTTGGGCACATCGGGCAGCCCGGGCGGCAGCAGGCTCCTCTGGAGCGACTGGCTGATAGCCATGCGCTCCGAGTGCAGGCGCGCGTTGTCCAGGGCCAGAGCGGCCCGTCTGGACAGGTCCTCGGCCAGCTCCAGGATCTCCTGGCGGAAGTGCTCGTCCGACGGCTTGCCCAGCGTGAGCATGCCGATCACCCGGTTCCTCGCCACCAGGGGCAGGACGACGGTCTCGCCTCCGACCGCGGCCGCCGTGGCGAGGACAGTGCGTGCGGCCGCCCCCATGCTCAGGGGCGCGTCCTTGCCCAGGGTGCGCTTGGACGTGCGCAGCGCGGCCTGGTGACCGGCTTCCGTGGGCGCCGCCCAGATGCGCGCGCCGGGGGCCGGGACCGGGTCCGGCGGGTCGATCGAGGAGAGCAGGGCCTTCAAGCCGTCGATGCGCTCCTCGTCCTCGTGGAGTACGTAGGAGAGGTACGGCTCGGAGGACTGGTCAGCGATGGTGTAGACGGCGCACCAGGTGGCCAGCGTGGGCACGGTCATCTGTGCCATCAGCGCCAGTGTCTGATCCCTGTCCAGCGTGCCGGCGAGCAGATCGGACGCCTCGACGAGGAAGGACAACGAGCCGCGGCGCAGGCGTTCCAGCTCGCCGAGCCTGGCCGACTCGACGGCTAGCGCGATGCGGTCGGCGGCGAACTGCAGGCGCAGGGCCTCTTCGTTGGAGTAGCGCCCGGCCGCTTCGGCCGCGACGCCGAGAGAGCCGGTGAGCCGGCCCTCGACCTTGAGGGGGACCGTGACGACCGAGCGCATCCCGGTGTCGCTGAGCAACGGCACGGCGCCCGGTACGACGGTGAGGTCCTCGTGGACCGCCGGCATGCGGGCGGAGCCGTAGCGGCCGGTCCCGGCCTCCACGGGGACCCGTGCGAAGCGCTGGCGGGCCGAGGGGAGACCGGTGGTCGCGCGGACCTCCAGCTCGGTCTCGTCATCGGTCGCGAGCAGCAGGAAGGCGGCGTCGGCGTCCAGCATGTCGCGCGCCCGCTCGACCGTGCGCTGCAGCAGTCCGTCGAGGTCGTCGGGGGCGGGGGAGCCGATGAAGATCTCCGGCCTCGGGGAACATCGGTACAGCGGTTATCGGTGAGAACGATCATGGATCTGACCTGGAGATAGCTCGGTGCGGGCCGGGGCCGGTCAGGCGTCTCTGTCGCGGGCCTGTGCGAGCAGCTGGGCCACTACGTCGTCGGAACGGTCCTGCGCCTGACGGGCCAGGTCGTCCAGCACGGTGTCGCCGCCGAGGACCTGCGCGGTGAGCCGTTCCATCAGCTCCACGTCGGTGCCGCTGCCGGGCTCGGTGATGCGGGCGCGGACCGGGCGGCGGGGGCCGATGACCTGTGCGTCATCCGCCATGGTGTCGTCCTCGGCCTCGGCGAGGGCCCGGTACAGCGAGGCGACCGAGGGGTGGCGCCCAGCGTTCTTGCCCGTCTTGATCGTCAGCTTCTTCGCGATGTCGGGGACGGGGACGCCCTTGTTCTTCAGCGCGACGGCGAAGGTGAGCATGTCGTCGTCGATGACCTTGGGGCGTCCGCCGTGGTTGCCCTTGGCGGCGGCGGCCTGCTGGCCCTCCAGGGTCTTCTCGCGGATGTAGTTGCGGTCGAGCTGGGCGGCGACGGCGAGCACGGCGAAGAACATGGCGCCCATGCCGTTGGGGTCGTAGATGCCGGTGAGCGGGCCGGTGAGGAGTTCGAGCTGCACGCCGGCGTCTTGGAGCTGGCCGGAGAGAGTCATCAGCTCGGCGGCGTTGCGGGCCAGGCGCTTGAGCTCGTGGACGGTGAGGATGACCTCCTGGTCGGGGGCGGCCTCCTTGATGTCGTACGCCAGCTTGAGGGCCTTCTCCAGCTCGGGCCGGGTCTTGATCCGGGTGGAGATCTTCTCGGAGAAGATCCGCTTGCAGACCGGTTCGAGCGCGGCGCGCTGGGAGGCGAGTTCCTGGCTCGCGGTCGAGCAGCGGGCGTAGCCGATCCGGATCGGCTTGGCCGCCGCGGCGGCCGGCGCCGCCTCCACGGGCGGGCCCTGCTTCCAGGTGCGTCCCGGGCCGCGGTCCTCCGGCACGAGGACGTCGAGTTCCTCGCGGAGCGCGGGCACGAGGATGAAGCGGGCGGTGTGGTACTTCGTCGCGCACTTCCCACTGCGGGTCCGGCAGGCGCTGCCCGCCGGGACCTCACACTTCGGACAGTCGTTTCGTTCTACCGCGTTTGCGGCTTGATCGGGCGTCAGATCCACCCGCGCAGTCTGTCAGAACTGTCTCGCACAACGCCTTGGTTTTGAGAGGGGTTCTGCGAATGGCGACCTGGGGATACGTGATCGACTCCGGGTCTCTCGCAGAACTCTCGCAACTGGTCGTTTGTGAGAGCGGGCGTGGTGCCGTCAGTGCGGCGAGAGGATGGTGCAGATTCCGTTCGAGCCGCAGGTGTCGGGGTCGGTCTGGGATGCCCGCTGGGCCAGTTCGCGCAGGGCGGCGCGGGTGGTGCGGAGTGCCGTCAGTGCGGCGAGAGGATGGTGCAGATTCCGTTCGAGCCGCAGGTGTCGGGGTCGGTCTGGGATGCCCGCTGGGCCAGTTCGCGCAGGGCGGCGCGGGTGGTGCGGAGTTCCGTCAGGCGGCGTTCGATGTCGGCGAGGTGCTGGCCGATCAGTGCGGTGACGTGGCCGCAGGGGGATTCGCCGTCGTCGCGCAGGGCGAGGATGGAGCGGATCTCGGCGAGGGTGAGGCCGGCGCCCTGGGCGTCGCGGATGAAGGCGAGCCGGCCCGCTGCGTCGCCGTCGTAGTCGCGGTAACCGCCCGTGGTGCGGGGCGGCTCGGGCAGGAGTCCGGCCTGCTCGTAGAAGCGGATGGTCTTGGCGGTCAGTCCGCTGGCGGTCGCGAGGTCCCCGATGCGCATGGCTCCAGGCTACGCCTTGACCTTCCAGTGCACTGGAAGGTCTAGCGTCGGGGCACAGACTCCGACCTGGAAGGACGCGCCATGCGCATCACCGTACTGACGGTTCCCGACTGCCCGAACGTGCCCCTCGCACAGGAGCGGATCGCTGCCGCGCTGGACGGCCGGGCGGCGGAGGTGGAACTGGTCGAGGTGTGTGACGAGGCCGAGGCCGCGCGCTGGGGCATGACCGGCTCGCCGACCGTCCTGCTCGACGGCGTGGATCCCTTCGCCCCGACCGGGGCAGCTCCGAGTGTGTCCTGCCGCCTGTACCGGGACGCGGACGGCACGGTGTCCGGGGCGCCGAGCGTGGCCGCCCTGCGCCAGGCCCTCTCTGGCGCAGACATGGCGCAGTCCGTCGTCGTGGGTGACTGCTGCGAGAGCGAAGGATTCGCTGTGGTCGGCCGGGGCGGCCGGGGGCGGCGGGCACCGGCGGAGCGGGGACTGCGTGCGGTGCACCAGGCTGTCCTGCGGCACTTCGCCGCCACCGGCATCGCTCCGGAGCCCGGCGAGCTGGCGACGGCCGCCGCCTCAACGGGCCGGACGGCCGGGCAGGTGCTGGAGGATCTGGCCCGCGAGGACTTCCTGACGCTGGACGAGCAGGGCCGTATCCGCGCCGCGTACCCGTTCTCCGCTGTACCGACCCGGCACCGGGTACGGATCGAGGGAGGCGCCGAGGTGTGGTCGATGTGCGCGATCGACGCGCTCGGCATCCCGCCGATGCTCGGCCGGGACGCGGTGATCACCTCCCTCGACCCGGTCACCGAAGAGGCGGTCACCGTCACCGCTGACGGCGGGCTGATGACCTGGGAGCCGGCGGACGCCGTGGTGTTCGTCGGACAGCGGCCCGGCGGCGGCCCGGCGGCCACCACCTGCTGCGACGCACTGAACTTCTTCACCAGCGACAACGCCGCCCGCACCTGGGCGAAGGAGCATCCCTCGGTTCCCGGCCGGATCGTCGGCCAGCAGGACGCGGAGAAGCTTGCCGCGCAGACCTTCGGACCGCTGCTGGCCCCCTGACTCCCGCCCATACGCTCCCCGGCGCGGTCCTACTCCCCGGCCTCCTCGTCGTCGTCGAGACCCGCCGCGTCCGGGTCGCGCAGCGGGCGCAGACCGCCGCCGGACGGGGTGGAGGCGGTGAAGCTGTACCTGCCCAACAGGTTCAGGTTGCGGTGCTTGAGCGGGGAGAGGCGGGCGATGTCCTCGTCCCGGATCTCGTGGCCCTCGGCGCGGAGCTGGGCGACGGCGGCGTCGATGTACTTCGTGGTCCACAGCACGATGGCGTTGAGGACCAGGCCGAGCGCGCCGAGCTGGTCCTCCATCCCGTCGCGGTACGCCTGGTGGATGGTGCCGCGCTTGCCGTGGCACACGTCCCTGGCCAGCTTGTGGCGGGACTCCTGCACGGTGAGCTGCCGGTTCATCTGGCGGCGGTAGGTGTCGTCCACCGGGTCGACCACGCGCAGCAGGTGCTCGGTCTTGGCGATCCGCCCGTACTCGGCGAACGCCGCCCCGAGCGGGGTCGGGCGGCCGTCGCGGCCGAACATGCGCAGCAGGTCGTAGGCGCGGACCTGGTTGGTGACCAGGGAACCGGCGACCTTCAGCATGTCCGGCCAGTGCGTGATCACCTTGTTCAGGTTCACGCGGTTGCGGGCCAGGTCCTCCACCGCACCGTAGGTGCCAGTCTCGACGCCGGGCATCGTGGCCCGCCAGAACCGCTGGTCGTCCAGGTCGCGGAACCGCGGACTGAAGTTGTAGCCGAGGATCTTGAACAGGCCGAACACCATGTCGGAGTAGGAGGCGTTGTCGGTCGCCACCATCTCCGGCTTCACGCCGCCGTCCAGGTTCAGCAGGGCATCCAGGATGTGCAGGGAGTCGCGCGGGGTGCCGGGGACGACCATCTGCCCGATGCCCGCGACCTGGTCGTTGACGGCATTGAGCCAGGTGATGCCGCGCTTGAACCCGAAGTACTTCGGCGACGGGGCGGCATTGATGGTGCGCACCGGCACCTGGAAGCGCAGCCCGTCCACGGAGGCGAGCAGTCCGTCACCCCAGTAGCGCACGATCGGGATGTCGGCCTGGGCGGTGATCAGAGCTGCGTTCGCCGCGGCGATGGTGTCGGCGCGCAGGTAGTACTGGTCGACGTGCACGAGCCGGGCCCGGGTCAGGGCCTCGTAGCCGGGGTTCACCACCGGAGCCAGGCCGATGTTGCACGCCTCCGACACCAGCAGCGCGACCATCGAAGTGGGCAGGTCCTTCATCCGGGTGGTGCCGTCGCCGAGGTGGACGAAGGCGTCGAGGAACCCGGTCCAGGCGTTCACCTCGAACAGCAGGTCCGGCAGGTCGATCTTCGGGAGCATCTTCTCGACCCGCTGGCGCAGCCAGGTCAGGGACTTCGGCTCGCCGAGCGCGCCGAGCTTGTCGACGTTCAGCTTCACCCGACCGTCGTCCTGCACCTCGATGGAGACCTTCGCCGCCGGCCCCGCCTCCTCCAGCCGTTCGGCGAGCTGCTTCCATCCGGCGTCCAGGCCCCGCACCAGCTCCGCCAGGTGCTCGGTGACGGGCATGTCCAGGCTCAGGGCCGCCAGGACGTCCTCCTCGACCGCGTCCCAGTCGGGCCCGTCCAGCAGTCGGGCCCGCGGGTTGGACCAGCGGTGCGAGGGTGAGGCGAAGACGTCGCGGTTGTTCAGGGCCCGGTGCAGCTGCTCCAGCACGCACACCACGTACGCGTCCCGGTCCACCGCGCCCTGCGGCAGATCGGGGTTGGCGTACACCGCCTTGCGCCACGCGGGCGGCACCAGCTTGTCGTCCACCTCCCGCGGCAGCAGCGGCTTGATGCCCACCTTCCGCCGGGCCAGCGCCGGAAGACTCCGGACCCCGGCCAGGACCCGCTTCCCGGCGCTCGCCGCGTCCAGCGCCTTCGACTCGCCCAGCAACGCGAGGAACGGCCGCACCGTGGCGTACCGGTTCGCCAGCGCGGCCCGCATGGCGACCTCGGCCGAGTTCTCGTCCTCGGGCACCAGCGAGACCACCGTGGCCGCCGCGGTCATCACGGCGGCGCGCGGGGCGACCTCCTCCACCGCCGCCCACAGCGCGGCCACGTCCAGGTCCGCCTCCTGCTCTTCGACGAGCTCCAGCTCCTCGAAGAGCACCTTCGCCGCCCGCGCGAGCACCCGTGACGCCTTCTCCAGCTGCGGCAGCGTGGACAGCCGCTCCTTCTCCGTCTTGCGCTTCGCCGTGTTCAGTAGCCGGGTGGCCATGAGGACCTGGAACAGGTCCAGGGCCTCGTCGATCGCCTTCGCCTCCAGGTGCCGCATCACCGCGGTGAGCATCGCCGTGCGCTTGGGCTCCGCCGCCCGCTCCAGCAGCGGCGCCTTCGACCCCAGCGCGTACCGGGCCAGCGCCGCCATCCGGTTCGGCGGGATCTGCGACAACCTCAGCCGCCCGAGCCGGTACGCGCCGATCTCGTCCACCCGCTCCAGCGCGCGGGCGAACGCCGTGCCCGTCGTCCGCGTCGGCGGCCGGCGCAGCCGCTCCAGCTCCGAGAACCGCGAGCCCTCCGGCGTCTTCAGCGTCGCCACCAGATCCCCGGGCAGCGCCGGGTCCGCGCGGCGGGCAGCTCCCGCGACGGTGGCGTGCAGCCGCTTCTCCGCGACCGTCCGCGCCTCCGCCACCTGCCGGGCCAGCACGGACACCCCGGGCAGCAGGACCCGGTGACGGCGCAGCCAGCCCACCGCGTGGTCGAACAGCGCCTTCGGGCCCTCGGCGTGCGTCCACGCCCGCCCGTGCAGGAACGTACGGAACCGCCGGCCCCACTCGGCGTCCTCGTAGGGGTGGTAGCCGTAGGCGTCCCGGATCTCCCACGCGTGGTCGTACAGCGTCTGGCGCCGCTCCGTGTACCGCTTGACCACCGACGCATCCTCGACGCCGAGCTGCACGGCCAGGTGCTCGACCACTGGCCACGGCACCGCGAGCGGGTCCTCCAGGAACAGGCCGACGTACCGAACCGTGCACATCTGGAGCGCGAAGCCGAGCCGGTGATGCTCCGTCCGTCGCAGGGCGATCAGATCCCGGTCCACGTCGTCCAGAAAGAAGAACCGCTCCAGCTCGGGCCTCGTCGGCTCCTCGGCGAACGTCCCGTACGCCTCGGCCTGCTCATCGCTCAAAAATTCCACCGGCACGAGCCGGACCGTAGCCAGCCCCAGACCAGGCCCAGCGGCGTTTCACCGAACCCCAGCGGCAAAGTGGATCACTGTGCTAGACGGCCATGATCGTTCTCACCGATAACCGCTGTACCGATGTTCCCCGAGGCCGATCTCGAACGGATCCCTGCCGCGGTTCTCGGCGGACGCGTCGGAGACCGGGGCGCGCACCGGTGTCTGGAGCACGGCGCGTTCGTAGTCGCGCACGAGGAGACAGACGGTTGAGGGTTCACCGGCGGCGTCGCGGACTCTGAGATGCGAGGCGTACGCCGGGATGACACGGCCGTCGGAGCCGCGGATGCCGTAGCTGCCTTCCCACCGGGAGAGCCGCAGCGCGTCGGCGATACCGGTGTTGGTGCCCGGGGTGTGCGGCCACGCCACGAAGTCGCTGAAGGGCCTGCCGTCGACCTTCTCCGCGGAGTAACCGAAGAGGAACGAGGCGTCCTCGTTCCACGAGGCGATGGATCCGGACGCGTCGGTCTGGACGACGGCCACCCGCACTCGCTGTTCCGCCACCGGCAGGAGAGCGGTGGGCAGGACCGGGCTCGCCGAGCGGATGCCCACCGGGCGTTCGGGAAGATCGAGCTGGAACCAGACGTGTTTACGCGTCGGGGTGTACTCGACGCCCCAACGGGAGGCGAGGGCCGCGCAGAGCAGCAGTCCGCGGCCGCCCTCGCGGTCCGGGCTCCCGAAATCGAGGCCGGAGCTCTGGAGCGGGACCTCCCGCTCCGGGTATTGGTCGGCGACCTCGACGCGCACACCGTCCTCGGTGCGCAGGCAGAGGACGTCGGCCGCCGTGCCCGCGTGCACGACGGCATTGGTCACGAGCTCGCTGGTAAGAACGACGGCGTCGTCAACGACGTCGGTGTAACCCCACCCCTGAAGGGTGTCGCGGACGAAGGCGCGGGCGGTCGCGACCGAGCGTCCGACCGGATCGAAGGTGGCAGCCGCGCGCGCGGTGATCACAGCACTCCCCATTTGGTGTCTCGTCGCTTCCCCGAGTCCTGTGCCCGTATCTCGCCGCTTCGATTCGCCTGCCAGGCTAGACGCTCACCAGGTGTCCCGGGTACACGAGGGCGGACTTGGGTACGCAGGGCAGCAGACGGTCGTGCGCCGGGCACACAACTATGGGGCCCTCGGTGAGGGAAATGGGATGACCCGGCGACCTTCCCCGCCGTCCCGTTCCGGCCTGGTACGTTTCAACGATTTGACGACCGCATAGTCACCCGTTGACGGTGTGCTGTGGCGGTGAGCCAAAGTGGAAGTGGGCAAGCTTCCGATAATGGCCCGAGCGATACGGTCAACCCCTGCGGGAGGGACACGGTGGAGTCTGGCGTGGCGGCGCGGGGTTCAGGAACGCGCACAAAAGGCGGGCAGTCCGTGAAAAAGCAGCGCAATGGGACCATCGACGTGGACGCGGCAGCTCTGAACAGACTGCTCGCGGCCCTCGTGGCGATGCGTGACGGGAACTTCCGCCGGCGGCTCACCGTCTCCGGCGACGGCGTACTCACGGAGATCGCCGCTGTCTTCAACGAGGTGGCCGACCGCAATCTGCATCTGACGGGTGAGCTCGCCCGGGTCCGGCGTGTGGTCGGGCGCGAGGGGAAACTCACCGAGCGCCTGGAGACCGGCGCGTGCGAGGGCTCCTGGGCGGCGGCGATCGACGCCTCCAACGAGCTCGTCGACGACCTGGCGCGACCCGTGTCGGAAGTCGGACGCGTACTCTCCGCTGTCGCCGACGGTGACCTCGAGCAGCGCATGGAACTGCGCACGCACGCGCCGGACGAGACCGTACGCCCGCTGCGCGGGGAGTTCCTGAAAGTCGCCCGCACGGTCAACAACCTCGTGGACCAGCTGTCCGCGTTCACCGAGCAGGTGACGCGGGTCGCGGTCGAGGTGGGTACCGAGGGCAAGCTCGGCGGACAGGCGCAGGTCCGCGGCATGTCCGGGTCGTGGAAGGACCTCACGGACTCCGTGAACACCATGGCCTACCGGCTCACCGCGCAGGTGCGTGACATCGCCCTGGTGACGACGGCCGTGGCCAAGGGAGACCTGTCGCGGAAGGTCACCGTCCATGTGGCCGGTGAGATGCTCCAGCTCAAGAACACCGTCAACACGATGGTGGACCAGTTGTCGTCGTTCTCCTCCGAGGTGACCCGGGTCGCCCGTGAGGTGGGGACCGAGGGCGAACTGGGCGGGCAGGCGACGGTTCCCGGGGTGGCCGGGGTCTGGAAGGACCTCACCGACTCCGTCAACACGATGGCCGGGAACCTCACGTCCCAGGTACGCGGTATCGCCGAGGTGACGACGGCGGTCGCCAACGGAGACCTGTCCCAGAAGGTCACGGTGAGCGCCCGCGGCGAGGTCGCGCAGCTCGCCGAGACGATCAACCAGATGACCGAGACGCTGCGCACCTTCGCCGACGAAGTGACGCGCGTGGCGAGCGAGGTCGGTGGTGAGGGTCTGCTCGGCGGCCAGGCACAGGTACCCGGCGCGGCAGGCACCTGGAAGGACCTCACCGACTCGGTGAACACGGTCTTCCGCAATCTCACGACGCAGGTGCGCGACATCGCGCAGGTGACCACGGCGGTGGCCAGCGGTGACATGACGCAGAAGGTCACCGTCGATGTGGCCGGCGAGATGCTGGAGCTGAAGAACACCGTCAACACGATGGTGGACCAGCTCCAGGCCTTCGGTTCGGAGGTGACCCGGGTCGCCCGGGAGGTCGGCGTCGAGGGCCGCCTCGGCGGCCAGGCCGAGGTGCCCGGCGCCGCGGGGACGTGGAAGGACCTCACCGACTCGGTGAACACCGCCTTCCGCAACCTCACCGGCCAGGTGCGTGACATCGCGCAGGTGACCACCGCCGTCGCCAACGGCGATCTGTCGCAGAAGGTCACCGTCGATGTGGCGGGCGAGATGCTGGAGCTGAAGAACACCGTCAACACGATGGTGGCGCAGCTGTCCAACTTCGCCGACCAGGTGACGCGGATGGCCCGGGACGTGGGTACGGAGGGCCGCCTGGGCGGTCAGGCCCGTGTCGACGGTGTGTCCGGTACGTGGAAGGAACTCACCGACTCCGTCAACTTCATGGCGGGGAACCTGACCTCCCAGGTGCGCCAGATCGCCCAGGTGACCACGGCGGTGGCGCGGGGTGACCTGTCGCAGAAGATCGATGTGGACGCCCGGGGCGAGATCCTGGAGCTGAAGAACACCATCAACACCATGGTCGACCAGCTCTCCGCCTTCGCGGACCAGGTGACCCGGGTGGCCCGCGAGGTGGGCACGGACGGCCGTCTCGGCGGTCAGGCGCAGGTGCCCGGTGTGGCAGGCGTGTGGCGTGACCTGACCGACTCGGTGAACGGCATGGCGGGGAACCTCACCGCCCAGGTCCGCAACATCGCGCAGGTCGCCACGGCGGTGGCGCGGGGTGACCTGTCGCAGAAGATCGACGTGGACGCCCGGGGCGAGATCCTGGAGTTGAAGAACACCCTCAACACGATGGTCGACCAGCTCTCGAACTTCGCTGAGCAGGTGACGCGCGTCGCCCGTGAGGTGGGTACGGAGGGCATCCTCGGCGGCCAGGCGGAGGTGCAGGGCGTCTCCGGTACGTGGAAGGACCTCACCCAGTCCGTCAACGGCATGGCGAACAACCTGACGCTTCAGGTGCGCAACATCGCCGAGGTGACCACGGCGGTCGCGAAGGGTGATCTCTCCAAGAAGATCACCGTCGACGCCAAGGGCGAGATCCTCGAACTGGTCACGACCGTCAACACGATGGTCGACCAGCTGATGAACTTCGGTGACGAGGTGACGCGGGTCGCCCGCGAGGTGGGTACCGAGGGCATTCTCGGTGGCCAGGCCCGGGTGCGTGGCGCCACGGGCATCTGGAAGGACCTCAGTGAGAACGTCAACCTGATGGCAAACAACCTGACCAGCCAGGTGCGCAACATCTCCCGGGTCTCCTCCGCGGTCGCCAACGGCGACCTGACGAAGAAGGTGACGGTCGAGGCGCGTGGCGAGGTCGCCGAACTCGCCGACACCGTCAACACGATGGTGACGACGCTGTCCTCGTTCGCCGACGAGGTGACCCGGGTGGCGCGTGAAGTGGGCACCGAGGGAGAGCTGGGCGGCCAGGCACGCGTCCCGGGAGTCTCGGGCACCTGGAAGGACCTCACCGAGTCGGTGAACTCGATGGCGTCCAACCTGACCGGACAGGTGCGCCAGATCGCCACGGTCACCACGGCCATCGCCAAGGGTGATCTCACGAAGAAGATCGACATCGATGCGCGCGGTGAGATCCTGGAGCTGAAGAACACCATCAACACGATGGTCGACCAGCTCTCTTCCTTCGCGGACCAGGTGACCCGGGTGGCCCGCGAAGTGGGTACCGAGGGGCAGCTGGGCGGGCAGGCACGGGTCCGGGACGTCGACGGGACGTGGCGCGACCTCACCGAGTCGGTGAACGAGATGGCGGGGAACCTGACCCGCCAGGTGCGCGCCATCGCGGCCGTCGCCACCGCGGTGACCCGCGGCGATCTCAACCTCAAGATCGATGTTGACGCGGCCGGTGAGATCCAGGTGCTGCAGGACAACATCAATACGATGATCGCCAATCTGCGCGACACCACGCTGGCCAACAAGGAACAGGACTGGCTGAAGGGCAACCTCGCCCGGATCTCGGGTCTGATGCAGGGGCGTCGCGATCTGGACGACGTCGCCTCGCTGATCATGAGCGAGCTGACGCCGGTCGTGTCCGCCCAGCACGGTGCCTTCTTCCTGGCCATGACCACCGGCGACGGGGGCGAGGTCGGGTCGGACGCCGGCAAGGAGAGCTCGTACGAGCTGCGCATGCGCGGCAGTTACGGCTACTCGGCGGGCTCCATGCCGACCTCCTTCCGGCCCGGTGAGACCCTCATCGGCACGGCGGCCGAGGAGAAGCGGACGATCCAGGTGGACAACGTGCCGCCGGGGTACCTGAAGATCTCCTCGGGACTGGGCGAGGCGCCGCCCGCGCATGTGATCGTGCTTCCGGTGCTCTTCGAGGGCCAGGTGCTCGGTGTCATCGAGCTGGCCTCGTTCCAGCCGTTCACACACATCCAGCGGGACTTCCTCAACCAGCTCGCCGAGATGATCGCCACGAGCGTCAACACCATCAGCGTGAACACGAAGACCGAGAAGCTCCTCGAACAGTCCCAGGAGCTCACCGAGCAGCTGCGCGACCGCTCGCAGGAGCTCGAGAACCGGCAGAAGGCGCTGCAGGCCTCCAACGCGGAGCTGGAGGAGAAGGCGGAGCTGCTGGCCCAGCAGAACCGCGACATCGAGGTGAAGAACACCGAGATCGAGGAGGCGCGGCAGGTCCTGGAGGAGCGCGCCGAGCAGCTCGCCGTCTCGATGCGCTACAAGTCCGAGTTCCTGGCCAACATGTCGCACGAGCTGCGTACACCGCTCAACTCGCTGCTCATCCTGGCCAAGCTGCTCGCGGACAACGCCGAGGGCAATCTCTCCCCGAAGCAGGTGGAGTTCGCCGAGACGATTCACGGCGCGGGTTCCGACCTGCTCCAGCTGATCAACGACATCCTCGACCTTTCCAAGGTCGAGGCGGGCAAGATGGACGTGAGTCCGACCCGGATCGCACTGGTGCAGCTGGTCGACTACGTGGAGGCGACGTTCCGGCCGCTCACCGCGGAGAAGGGGCTCGACTTCTCCGTGCGGGTGTCTCCGGAGCTCCCCGCCACGCTGCACACGGACGAGCAGCGGCTCCTGCAGGTCCTGCGCAACCTCCTGTCCAACGCGGTCAAGTTCACCGACAGCGGCGCCGTGGAACTGGTCATCAGGCCGGCCGGCGCCGATGTCCCGAACGCCATCCGGGAACACCTGCTGGAGGCCGGCTCGCTGCGTGAAGCGGACGGCGACCTGATCGCCTTCTCGGTCACCGACACCGGGATCGGTATCGCGTCCAGCAAGATGCTGGTGATCTTCGAGGCGTTCAAGCAGGCGGACGGCACGACCAGCCGCAAGTACGGGGGAACCGGGCTGGGTCTCTCCATCAGCCGGGAGATCGCCCGTCTGCTGGGCGGTGAGATCCACGCGGCGAGCGAACCGGGACGCGGCTCGACCTTCACGTTGTACCTGCCCCTGCACCCGAGCGAGCTGCCTCCGCAGGGCTATCCGCAGTTGGGGGCCGGCCCCGCAGAGGTGCATGCGGGTTCCGCCGAGGGCGTCCAGCACGTGGAGGCGTCGCCGGGCAACGGGACCGAACAGCCCCTGGGCGACCCCGCCAACTCCGCCGGAGTGTTCCGGCGCCGGCGCAAGGCCCTCGGGGGAACCGCGCACCGCCCCGCCCTGAACGGCGCGTCCGGGGAGGCGGGCGCAGCACCGGAGGAGTGGGTGCAGAGCCCGCAGGATGAGGCGGAGCCCCGCCGGACGTTCCGATTCCACGGCGAGAAGGTGCTGATCGTCGACGACGACATCCGCAATGTCTTCGCCCTCACCAGCGTGCTGGAGCAGCACGGTCTATCGGTGCTGTACGCGGAGAACGGGCGTGAGGGGATCGAAGTCCTCGAGCAGCACGACGATGTGACGATCGTACTGATGGACATCATGATGCCCGAGATGGACGGCTACGCGACCACGACGGCGATCCGGCGGATGCCGCAGTTCGCCGGGCTGCCGATCGTGGCGCTGACCGCCAAGGCCATGAAGGGCGACCGTGAGAAGGCGATCGACAGCGGGGCCTCCGATTACGTGACCAAGCCGGTCGATTCCGACCATCTGCTGTCGGTGATGGAGAAGTGGATGCGGGGAGAGTGACCGTGCGCGGAGGAGTGCGCCGGATTCCGTCGGCCGGCTGTACCCCGAAGGGTGTGAGCGAGCGGATTCCGGGGAACCTTCTGGTCTTCGACCGCGTTTTCGCTATGTGCACAGTGACATCGCGGTGACAGGGTGTGGTGACGGGCGGGGTGCAGCTACCATGACCGGCACAAGGACGGACGGCGTAAGGGAGCCGTCCCCTGGGGCGGCACCCGGTGCGATGCCGGGGCGAGGAGGGCGGGCCATGATGCAGAAGGCCAAGATCCTCCTGGTCGATGACCGGCCGGAGAATCTGCTGGCGCTGGAGGCCATCCTCTCTGCGCTCGATCAGACACTGGTGCGGGCATCGTCAGGGGAGGAAGCGCTCAAGGCGCTGCTCACGGATGATTTCGCGGTCATTCTGCTTGACGTACAGATGCCCGGCATGGACGGATTCGAGACGGCTGCACACATCAAGCGGCGGGAGAGAACCCGGGACATCCCGATCATCTTCCTGACCGCCATCAACCACGGCCCGCACCACACCTTCCGGGGTTATGCGGCGGGTGCGGTGGACTACATCTCGAAGCCCTTCGACCCCTGGGTGCTGCGCGCCAAGGT
Source organism: Streptomyces mutomycini (assembly GCF_001700505.1). Classification (GTDB taxonomy): domain Bacteria; phylum Actinomycetota; class Actinomycetes; order Streptomycetales; family Streptomycetaceae; genus Streptomyces; species Streptomyces mutomycini. Next base: position 123,196 of record NZ_MAPV01000094.1, on the reverse strand, counting down.
CTCGGTCTTCGTCGAGCTGTACATGAAGAACTGCAAGCTGCGCGAACAGGCTTCGCTGCTGCGGCTCCAGCTCGAGGGCGGCGCCCACCAGGGCGCCGACGAGAAGGAGCCGGCCGGTCTGCTGGCCGAGCTCTCGGCACGGCTCGCCGCGGTCGAGGAGCAGGCGGAGGCTCTCTCCAAGCAGTTGGACGACGACTCCGCGGATGCCGCCGCTGTTGCCACGGCTGCCCATCTCGAGCGCAAGCTCACCGGATTGCGGCGCGCGCTCGACGCGCTGGAGCCCGGGACGAGTGGTTCCGCGACCACGCTGCCCTCGCAGAGCTGACCTGCGAGGGCTGAGGGTGCGTCAGTTCAGTGCCTGTGGAAGGGCGACACGGACGGGTGAAGCCGTAGGCACACGTGTCCACCGACGTCCGCACCGGTAACCTCAGTCCCATGGCCTCACGTACGTCCGGCAAGGGTTCCCTGGGCACGGCGGGCACCGCGAAGGGTGCCGGCCGTACGCAGGGACCGGCGAAGAAAGCCGCGCCCGTCAAGAAGGCGGCGGCGAAGAAGGCCGCGCCCGCCAGGAAGGCGCCCCCCAGGAAGGCGGCGGCGAAGAAACCCGCCCCCAAACCAGCCCCGTCCCCCACGGGGGGCGTGTACAGGCTCGTCCGCGGGCTCTGGCTGGGCACGGCGCACGGCGTGGGGGCGGTCTTCCGCTCCATAGGGCGCGGTGCGAAGGGACTTGACCCGGCACACCGCAAGGACGGGCTCGCCCTCCTGCTCCTCGGTCTCGCACTGGTCGTGGCGGCGGGTACGTGGTCGCACCTGAAGGGCCCGGTCGGCGATCTCGTCGAGATGCTCGTGACCGGGGCTTTCGGGCGGCTCGATCTGCTGGTGCCGGTACTGCTGGGCGCCGTCGCTGTGCGGCTGATCCTCTATCCGGAGAAGCCCGAGGCCAACGGCCGTATCGTGATCGGACTCTCCGCCCTCGTCATCGGTGTGCTCGGACAGGTCCACATCGCCTGCGGCTCGCCCGGCCGCGAGGACGGGACCGGGGCCATGCAGGACGCGGGCGGGCTGATCGGCTGGGCTGCCTCCCAGCCACTCGTCTTCACGATGGGCGAGGTCCTCGCCGTTCCGCTGCTTCTGCTGCTGACGGTCTTCGGGCTCCTGGTCGTCACCGCCACCCCGGTCAACGCCATCCCGCGGCGGCTGCGGCAGCTGGGTGTGCGGCTCGGCATCGTCGACCCGGTGCACGTGCCGGGCGAGGAGGGCGTGAGCGACGACGAGCGGTACGACGAGCAGTGGCGCGACGCACTGCCCGAGCGCTCCCGGCGCTCAGGACGGCGCCCGGAGACGGACTTCCACGACTCGGAGCAGGCCGAGGGCGAGGCGCATGGCAGGCGGCGCAGGCCTCGCAGGTCGTCCGCCCAGCCCGCGATGAACCGCACCATGGACGCCGTGGACGTCGCGGCCGCCGCGGCAGCCGCGCTCGACGGGGCGGTGCTCAACGGCATGCCCCCGTCGCCGGTCGTCGCCGATCTCACCCAGGGAGTCTCCGCGGACCGGGAGCGGGAGCAGACCGGTACGCCGGTGCCCGGCGCGCGGTCGGCTGAGAAGGCCCCGCCCGGTGGCAGGAGCGCGGAGAAGGGCGCCTCGTCCTCCGGCGGCGTACCCGATCTGACGAAGCCCGCCCCCGAGCGCTCCGAGGCGCTGCCCGCCCGCGCCGAGCAGCTCCAGCTCTCCGGCGACATCACGTACTCGCTGCCCTCGCTGGACCTGCTGGAGCGCGGTGGACCCGGCAAGACGCGCAGCGCCGCCAACGACGCGGTCGTCGCCTCACTGACCAACGTCTTCACGGAGTTCAAGGTCGACGCGTCCGTCACCGGCTTCACCCGTGGCCCGACCGTCACCCGGTACGAGGTGGAACTCGGCCCCGCCGTCAAGGTCGAGCGGATCACCGCCCTCACCAAGAACATCGCCTACGCCGTCGCAAGCCCGGACGTCCGGATCATCTCCCCGATCCCGGGCAAGTCCGCCGTGGGCATCGAAATCCCCAACTCCGACCGGGAGATGGTCAACCTCGGTGACGTCCTGCGCCTCGCGGACGCGGCCGAGGACGACCACCCCATGCTGGTCGCACTCGGCAAGAACGTCGAGGGCGGCTACGAGATGGCCAACCTGGCGAACATGCCCCACGTGCTGGTCGCCGGTGCGACCGGTTCCGGCAAGTCCTCCTGCATCAACTGTCTGATCACCTCGGTCATGGTGCGGGCGACCCCGGAGGACGTGCGGATGGTGCTCGTCGACCCGAAGCGGGTCGAGCTCACCGCTTACGAGGGCATTCCGCACCTCATCACGCCCATCATCACCAACCCGAAGAAGGCCGCCGAGGCGCTCCAATGGGTCGTGCGGGAGATGGATCTCCGCTACGACGACCTCGCGGCCTACGGCTTCCGGCACATCGACGACTTCAACCACGCGGTGCGCACCGGCAAGGCCAAGACGCCCGAGGGAAGCGAGCGGGAGCTCTCCGCGTACCCGTATCTGCTGGTCATCGTCGACGAGCTGGCGGACCTCATGATGGTGGCCCCGCGCGACGTCGAGGACTCCATCGTCCGGATCACCCAGCTGGCGCGCGCCGCCGGCATCCACCTGGTGCTCGCCACCCAGCGTCCCTCCGTGGATGTCGTGACCGGTCTGATCAAGGCCAATGTGCCCTCCCGACTCGCTTTCGCGACCTCGTCGCTCGCCGACAGCCGGGTCATCCTCGACCAGCCAGGCGCCGAAAAGCTCATCGGTAAGGGTGACGGTCTGTTCCTTCCCATGGGGGCGAACAAGCCGACCCGTATGCAGGGGGCCTTCGTCACCGAGGCTGAGGTCGCGGCCGTCGTCCAGCACTGCAAGGATCAGATGGCGCCGGTCTTCCGCGAGGACGTGGTGGCCGGCACGAAGCAGAAGAAGGAGATCGACGAGGACATCGGCGACGACCTCGATCTGCTCTGCCAGGCTGCCGAGCTGGTCGTCTCCACCCAGTTCGGCTCGACATCGATGCTCCAGCGCAAGCTGCGGGTCGGCTTCGCCAAGGCCGGTCGGCTGATGGACCTGATGGAATCGCGCAACATCGTGGGTCCCAGCGAGGGCTCCAAAGCGCGGGATGTCATGGTGAAGCCGGACGAACTCGACGGTGTGCTGGCCGTCATCCGTGGAGAAACCGCTTCGTAAGAGTTTTGCGGGCAACCGTTTCGCCCGGCCGTACGTCAAGTTGAAGGGAGGAGCAGTGGGATGATCCGTCTTGCGCTCAGTCCTCAGTCCTGCCCGAGGGGCTGCCCGGCGAACCCGATGGCGTACAAAGTCGTCGCTCCCGGTTGCCCCACCCTTTCGTACCACCCCTAGACTGAACATCCAGCAGGTGGCTCACGCTCGAAAGGCGCCCCCGTGTCCATCGGCAACTCCCCCGAAGACGACCGGCCTTCGATCGGTCGCGCGCTTCAGCAGGCTCGTATCGCCTCAGGTCTGACGGTCGAGGAAGTCAGCAGCTCCACCCGGGTGCGCATCCCCATCGTGCACGCGATCGAGGAGGACGACTTCTCCCGCTGCGGCGGAGACGTGTACGCCCGAGGCCACATCCGTATGCTCGCCCACGCCGTCCGGATCGACCCCGATCCGCTGATCGCGGAGTTCGACGCCGAGCAGGGCGGCCGTCCGGCGCCCACGCCCGTGGCGCCGTTGTTCGAAGCGGAACGGATCCGCTCCGAACCCCGTCGGCCCAACTGGACCGCGGCCATGGTCGCCGCGATCGTCGTCGTGGTCGGCTTCGTCGGCTTCACGCTCTTCAGCGGCGAGACCGAGGGGTCGGGCGCGGCGAATGTCGCCGAAGGCTCGACGCCTGACAAGACCACTGCCAAACCCACCGCGAGCAAGCCCGCCGACCCCAAGCCCGCTCCGTCCGAAAGTGCCATCGCCGCCGCTCCGCGGGACAAGGTGACGGTCAGGCTCAGCGCCACCGAGCCTGGGAGCTGGATCTCGGCCAAGGACCACAACGGGCGGCTGCTCTTCGATGGTCTGCTGGAGCCGGGTGACTCCAAGACCTTCCAGGACAAGGAGCGGGTCGATCTGGTTCTCGGGAACGCCGGAGCGATCGATCTCTTCGTGAACGGCAAGAAGGTCGACGACGAGTTCGAGTCGGGTCAGGTCGAACGGCTTTCGTACACCAAGGGTGACCCCGAGGTCGGCTGACCTCTCCGCCCCTGCTTCTTCGACGGTGAGTGCCCGGCGGTCCCGCCTGGCACTCACCGTCTTTTTGCGCCCGCGCGCCTTCCGTCTCAGTACGCCCCCGTCACTCCGCGTAGCGGTCAGCCCTGCACGGCGGGCCCGGTGCCGGGACAAAGTAGTCTTGAGCCCATGCCTGAACGCCGTACCGTCGCCCTTGTCACTCTTGGCTGCGCCCGTAACGAGGTGGACTCGGAGGAGCTTGCAGGCCGCTTGGCAGCGGACGGCTGGGAGCTCGTCGAGAACGCCACGGACGCGGATGTCGCCGTCGTCAACACCTGTGGGTTCGTCGAGGCCGCCAAGAAGGACTCCGTCGACGCCCTGCTCGAAGCCAACGATCTGAAGGATCACGGCAGAACCCAGGCCGTCGTAGCGGTCGGCTGCATGGCCGAGCGCTACGGCAAGGACCTCGCCGAGGCGCTGCCGGAAGCGGACGGAGTCCTCGGATTCGACGACTACGCCGACATCTCCGACCGTCTGCAGACCATCCTCAACGGTGGCATCCACGCCTCCCACACCCCGCGAGACCGGCGGAAGCTGCTGCCGATCAGCCCGGCCGAGCGGCAGGATGCCGCCGTCGCGCTGCCGGGGCACGCCCAGGAGATCGCGCCGGCTCCGGCGGATCTGCCGGAAGGTGTCGCGCCCGTTTCCGGCCCGCGGGCACCGCTGCGCCGCAGGCTGGGTACCAGCCCGGTCGCCTCGGTGAAGCTCGCCTCGGGGTGCGACCGGCGCTGCTCGTTCTGTGCCATCCCGTCCTTCCGCGGCTCGTTCATCTCGCGGCGCCCCTCCGACGTGCTCGGAGAGACCCGCTGGCTCGCCGAGCAGGGCGTCAAGGAGGTCATGCTCGTCTCCGAGAACAACACCTCGTACGGCAAGGACCTCGGGGACATCAGGCTCCTGGAGACCCTGCTGCCGGAGCTCGCCGAGGTCGACGGGATCGAGCGGATCCGCGTCAGCTATCTGCAGCCCGCCGAGATGCGGCCGGGTCTGATCGACGTACTCACCTCGACGCCCAAGGTCGCCCCCTACTTCGACCTCTCCTTCCAGCACTCGGCTCCGGGGGTCCTGCGGGCGATGCGGCGGTTCGGCGACACGGACCGTTTCCTCGAACTCCTGGACACCATTCGGACGAAGGCGCCCCAGGCGGGTGCGCGGTCGAACTTCATCGTGGGGTTCCCCGGTGAGACGGAAGCCGACCTCGCCGAGCTGGAACGCTTCCTCACCGGCGCGCGCCTGGACGCCATCGGGGTCTTCGGCTACTCCGACGAGGAGGGTACCGAGGCGGTCGGTTACGAGAACAAGCTGGACGCCGACGTCATCGCCGAGCGCCTCGCGCACATCTCGCAGCTGGCCGAGGAGCTGACCTCCCAGCGGGCCGAGGAGCGGGTCGGCGAAACGCTTCAGGTCCTGGTCGAGTCCGTGGAGTCCGACGAGGACGGGCCCGTGGCGGTGGGCCGAGCCGCCCACCAGGCGCCGGAAACGGACGGCCAGGTCGTCTTCACCGCACGCGAAGGGCTCGTGCCGGGCCGTATGGTCGAAGCGAAGGCAGTGGGCACCGAGGGAGTGGACCTCGTGGCCGAACACCACGAGCTTGCGGAGGCAGCCAGATGACGGGAGCCCCGGCGACCGCGGCAGGCGGCTCCGGCGCGACGCCGGCGCACCGCGGCGGCAAGCTGGGTGCGGCGGCCGTCAACCAGGCCGGCCTGTGGAACATCGCGAACATCCTCACGATGGTGCGGCTCCTGCTGGTCCCGGGCTTCGTCATGCTGCTCCTGCACGACGGTGGCTACGACCCGGTCTGGCGGTCGTTCGCCTGGGCGGCCTTCGCGGTCGCGATGATCACCGATGTCTTTGACGGCCATCTGGCCCGGACGTACAACCTGGTCACCGATTTCGGGAAGATCGCCGACCCGATCGCGGACAAGGCGATCATGGGTGCGGCGCTGATCTGCCTGTCGTCGCTCGGGGACCTGCCGTGGTGGATCACCGGCGTGATCCTCTTCCGCGAACTCGGGATCACCCTCATGCGCTTCTGGGTCATCCGGCACTCGGTGATCCCGGCGAGCCGCGGCGGGAAGGCGAAGACCCTGGCCCAGGGCATCGCCGTGGGCATGTACGTCCTGGCGCTGACGGGCCCGCTGGCGACCTTGCGATTCTGGGTCATGATGGCCGCCGTGGTGCTGACGGTCGTCACCGGGCTCGACTACGTACGCCAGGCCGTCGTGTTGCGTCGACTCGGGCTCGCGGCCGAGCGGGCGGCCGCCCTTGAGGCGGTCACGGTGGTGTCGGGCATGGAGGACGCGGCCGGTGGGCGGCGCTCCGGGGAATGCGCGGGCGGAACCGCGGAAGGCGTGGTGGAGACCGTCGGTGAGCCGGCAGGGGAACCGCCCTTCGGGAATCCGGTCGGGGAGCGCGTTGCGGGCAGCAGGGGCGCCGCGGAGGCCGAACGGTGACGTCCGTGGCGGCCCGGGTGCTGCGGCGGCTTCAGGAGCGCGGTGAGACGCTGGGCGTCGCCGAGTCCCTCACCGGCGGTCTGGTGGCCGCCGAGCTCACCTCCGTACCGGGTGCCTCGCTGTGCTTCCGCGGATCCGTCACGGCGTATGCGACGGCCCTGAAGCGGGATGTCCTGGGCGTGGACGGCGTGCTCCTGGCCGAGCGCGGGGCGGTGGACCCGGAGGTCGCCCGGGCGATGGCCGCAGGCGTAAGCAGGGTCCTCGGCGCGGACTGGGGCGTCTCGACCACCGGGGTCGCGGGTCCCGAGCCGCAGGACGGCAAGCCCGTCGGCACGGTCTTCGTGGCGGTTTCCGGGCCTGGTGGCGTACAGAAAGTCGCCGAGCTGAGGTTGAACGGCGGGCGGACGGACATCCGTAAGGAGAGTGTGCGGAGTCTGCTCGAACTGCTTTCGGGCGAACTCGGCGAGAATGCGGGGGCACAGGATACGGAACAGAACGGGGGGAATTGATGTTTGCAGCCCTGAGTGAACACGACATCGCTCCCCGCACGGCCGCAGCGCAAGGCGGTACGGTGGGGCGTGAAGGATGCGGCTACGCGGTCCGAGGAGGGAGCCACCGATGATTCTGCTCCGTCGCCTGCTTGGTGACGTGCTGCGTCGGCAGCGCCAGCGCCAAGGCCGTACTCTGCGCGAAGTCTCCTCGTCCGCCCGAGTCTCGCTCGGCTATCTCTCCGAGGTGGAGCGGGGGCAGAAGGAGGCATCCTCCGAACTGCTCTCCGCCATTTGCGACGCGCTGGACGTACGGATGTCCGAGCTCATGCGTGAAGTGAGCGATGAACTGTCGCTGGCTGAGCTGGCCGAGTCGGCAGCAGCCAGTGATGCAGTGCCTGTGCCGGTACGTCCGATGCTCAATTCCGTCTCTGTTGCGTCGGTCGCAGGCGTACCGACGGGACGGGTGACCATCAAGGCGCCCGCGGAAGCGGTGGATGTCGTCGCCGCCTGACCGCACGGTTCGTATTGAACGAAAGCCCCGGCCGGCCCCTCGTGGGCCGGCCGGGGCTTTCGCGTATCGCGGTGTCCTCCGCGGTGTGTGCAGGACCGTTCGCGGGGCAGGCGCTGAGCATGACCGGAGCGTAATGCTCCGGAACAGCCGGCCGAATGACCGTTTCTCTGCATATGTGACATTGTGGACAAATGGTGAGTTGAACAGCTATCTGAACGGAGAAGTGCATGTCTGTCGTGAAGAGCGCCCTGTCCGAAGGCGACCGCAAGGTCGTGGGAGATGCGCTGCAAGGCGCACTGGTCGACCTTGTCGACCTCTCCCTGGTGGCCAAGCAGGTCCACTGGAATGTGGTCGGTCCGCGCTTCCGCTCGGTGCACCTTCAGCTCGATGAGGTCGTCGACACGGCGCGTCAGCACTCCGACACGGTCGCCGAGAGGGCTTCCGCCGTCGGCGTCAACCCGGACGGCCGGTCCCGGACCCTCGCGAAGACCACCGCGATCGATTCCGTGCCTGACGGCTGGATCCAGGACGTGGACGCGGTCCGTGTCCTGGTCGACGCCCTCCGCGTGGTCATCGACCGCATGCGTGAGCGGATCGAGGCGACCGACGAGCCGGACCCCATCAGCCAGGACATCCTGATCACGGTCACCGCTGATCTCGAGAAGCACGCGTGGATGTTCCAGGCCGAGAGCGCCTGAACCCGAATCGAGGAAGGAACCGCCGTGACGGACAAGAAGGCCGCGGACAAGCTCAAGGGCAAAGCCAAGGAAGCGACCGGCAAGCTCACCGGAGACCGCCGCAAGGAGGCCGAGGGCAAGGCCGACCAGGCCAAGGCCAAGGCGGAGGGCGCCGTGGGCGCGACCGGCGAGCGTGCCAAGGGTGTGAAGGACTCTCTCACCGACGACGACAAGAGGTAAGAGAGGCACAGACCGGTGTGCCCCCGTGGATTCGGCGAATCCCGGGGGCACCGGCATGCCGGGGCCGCGGGATGCAGCCGGCGCCGACCCGGGGGAAACTGCTGGGGAGGGCCGGTGCTCACCTCTCCCCACGGCGGCCCCCGGAGAGAGCGTGCGCCGTCGTACCGCTCGCGCCCCGCACGCCGTCAGTGCATCGGTGCGCCCTCCCGTCAGAGGATCAAGCCGTACTAGCGTCGGCCGGAGGAGGCAGCCATGGTGCGGCGATGGGTGCCGGCGCTCGTCCTCGGTGGCCTGTGGTGGTGGGCCGTGCTGCGGCTGGTCCTGGAGCCGGAGCACGCCGGACTGGTCGAGGGGGCGGTAGCGGCCGGGGGGTGGGGGCTGAGTCTCCTGCCGGTGCATGTTGCCGGCTCGGTGCGGCCGGAGCGGACCGCCGAAGAGCGTGGCAGCGACCCGGAGATACCCTCGGCCCCTCAGCGGGCCCCAGGGAGAGACTCAGCCGGTGGGACCTGACTGGCAGCGAGGGCACCAGTAGGCGGGACGGTCGTCGCGTTCTGCCTTACGGATCGGGGTGCCGCAGCGCAGGCAGGGGCGGCCGGCCCGCCCGTACACGAAGAGGCGCTCCCGTGTGCGGCTGCGGGACATGGCCGCCGTCGCCCTGGTGGTGGTCCGCATCGGACGCTCACGGTTGGCCTCCAGAAGCTGCTTGGCCGTGCTGACCAGCCGGGTGGCGATGGGCAGGGACAGCTCACCCACCGGGAGCCATGGCGTCGCACGGGCCATGAAGCAGAGTTCGCACATGTAGACGTTGCCGATGCCGGCCAGGTTGCGCTGGTCCAGGAGCGCGTCCCCGATCCGGCGCCCGGGGTCGGAGAGCAGACGAAGCAGAGCGGTCTCCGGATCCCAGTCCGGCCCCAGCAGATCGGGGCCGAGATGGCCGACCACCTGGTCCTCGTCGTCGGTGCGCAACAGCTCGAGGACGGGCAGGCGGTAGCCGACCGCGGTGTGCTCCGCGTTGGCGAGTACGGCGCGGATCTGGTGGTCGGGGCCGCCCCGCCATCGTTCGCCGTGGTCGTACACCCGCCAGGCGCCCTCCATGCGCAGATGGCTGTGGAGAGTGAGGCCGTTCTGGAAGCGTGTGAGGAGATGCTTGCCGCGCGCCGTGACACCCAGGACCGTCAGACCGGTCAGATCGGCTGTGGCGAAGCGCGGGACCCGCAGGTCGGAGACCGTCAGGACCTGACCGGCCAGTGCCACGTCGAGACGCCGGGCGGTCTGCAGGACGGTGTCACCTTCGGGCATGCATCCATGATGCGCGAACAGGGGTGCGCGCGGGTGTCCGCCCGCGCGCCCCGTACTCCCTCAGGCGCGGAGCCGCAGACCTCGCGGGGTGGCGAGGAAGCCGGCGGCCTCCAGGGTCCGGCCCAGGGGGGACGTGAGGGAGGAGGCCCCGTTGGTGCGCTCCACCGTGACCGTCCCGAGTGCCCCCGCGCGTGCCGCCGACGCGAGCGCATCGGCTGCGGCGCGCAGCGCCGGATCGGCGGGGTCGGTGGGCCAGGCGAGGAGGGACTTGCCGCCGCGTTCCATGTAGAGCGTCAGCTCGCCGTCCACGAGGACCACCAGCGCACCCGCCTTGCGCCCCGGTTTGTGTCCCGCGCCGTCCGGCGACTCGGGCCAGGGCAGTGCGGCGCCGTACGCGTTGGCAGGATCAGCCGCCGCGAGGACCAGTGCGCGGGGAGCCGAGCCGGGGTCCGCGCGGTCGCGTGCGGTGGAGGCCGACCTGAGCCGGTCCACCGCACCGTCCATGGCGAACTGGGCTGCCCCCAGTCCCTCGACGACGTAGCCGCGGCGGGCCTGTCCGCTGTCCTCGAACGCGGCAAGGATGCGGTAGACCGCCGAGAACCCGCCCTCGACACCCTCGGCCTGCACCGCACCCCGGGTCACCACGCCGTGGCGGTCCAGGAGCGTCCGGGCCAGGGCGTGCGCGCGATGGGTCGGTTCGGGCTCGGCGGGGGGCAGCAGCGACCAGCGGCCCGACACGGTCGGTGGACCGGTACGGGACGCGGGGCGTGCGGCTGCGGTCAGCGACCCGTACCGGCCGCGCGGCACATTGCGCCTCGCGCGGTGCGCGGTGGAGCCGGCGGTGCGCCCGGAGCCGAGGAGTGAACGCAGCGGAGCGAGGGTGTCGTTGGTGAGACGGCCGGACCAGACCAGGTCCCAGAGAGCCTCGGCCAGCTGGGGGTCGGTGCAGTCCGGGTGGGTGGTGGCCCGGACCTGGTCGGCGATCTGCCGGAAGAAGAGACCGTATCCGCCCGAGAGGACGGTGAGGAGCGACTCGTGCAGCGCGGTCTGCTCCAGCGGGTGGGGCGCGGGGAGGAGCAGGGGTGCGCTGTCGGCGAGATAGACGGAGAGCCAGCCGTCCTTTCCCGGGAGGGCGCCCGCACCGGCCCAGACGACCTCACCGGTGGTCGTGAGTTCGTCGAGCATGGCGGGGGTGTATCCGGCGACGCGGCTCGGCAGGATCAGCTTCTCCAGGGCGGACGCGGGGACCGGGGCGCCCTGCAACTGCTCGATGGAGCGGGCCAGCCCGTCGAGCCCGCGCAGGCTGCTGTCGCCGACGTGCTGCCACTGGGGGAGGAAACCTGCCAGCGCGGCCGGCGGAACCGGCTCCAGCTCGTGGCGGAGCGCGGCGAGCGAACGGCGGCGCAGCCTCCGCAGGACCGTGGCGTCGCACCACTCCTGGCCGATACCCGCGGGATGGAATTCGCCCTGGACGACACGGCCCGACGCGGCGAGCCGTTGCAGCGCCCCGTCCGTGACGGCGGTCCCGAGACCGAAACGACTCGCGGCCTGCGTGGAGGTGAACGGCCCGTGTGTACGGGCGTACCGGGCGAGGAGGTCACCGAGCGGGTCCTTGACAGGCTCGGTGAAAGCCTCGGGAACGCCTACCGGAAGGGCGGTGCCGAGCGCGTCCCGCAGCCTGCCGGCGTCCTCGACTGCCGCCCAGTGGGCCGCTCCGCCGATGCGGACCCGGATGGCGCGCCGGGACGTCTCGAGCTCCGGTGCCCACGCGGACTCCGCGCCTCGCTCCGTCAGTTCGGCTTCGGTGAGGGGACCGAGGACGCGCAGCAGATCGGCGACCCCTTCGGCGTCCTTGATCTTCCGGTCGTCGGTCAGCCACTGGAGCTCCCGCTCCAGTTCGGCCAGGACGTCGGCGTCGAGCAGCTCGCGCAGCTCCGCCTGGCCGAGCAGCTCGGCCAGGAGATGGGAGTCCAGCGAGAGGGCCGCCGCCCGCCGCTCGGCGAGCGGCGAGTCGCCCTCGTACAGGAACTGCGCGACGTAGCCGAAGAGGAGTGAGCGGGCGAACGGCGACGGCTCGGGTGTGGTCACCTCGACCAGACGGATGCGGCGCGCCTCCAGGTCGCCCATCAGCTCGGTGAGGCCGGGAACGTCGAAGACGTCCTGCAGGCATTCGCGGACGGCTTCGAGAACGATCGGGAAAGAGCCGAACTCGGAGGCCACCTGGAGCAGCTGGGACGCGCGCTGACGCTGCTGCCACAAAGGGGTGCGCTTTCCCGGGCTGCGCCTGGGCAACAGCAGGGCGCGCGCGGCGCACTCGCGGAACCTGGACGCGAACAGGGCGGATCCCCCGACCTGTTCGGTGACGACCTGGCTGATCTCCCCCTTGTCGAAAACGATGTCGGTGGCCCCGACGGGGGGCTGCTCACTGTCGTGTCCGGCGGCGGGAAAACCGTGTCCGGTATCCCCGCGTCCCGGACCGCCGGCGGCCCCACCGCCCGCATCCGACTGAACCGGATCGAAGTCGAGGAGGTCGAGGCCCATCAGATCGGCGTCGGGCAGCCGCAGGACGATGCCGTCGTCCGCGTGCATGACCTGTGCGTCCATGCCGTAACGCTCGCCGAGACGGGCGGACAGGGCGAGGGCCCACGGGGCGTGCACCTGGGCGCCGAAGGGCGAGTGCACCACGACCCGCCAGTCGCCGAGCTCGTCCCGGAACCTTTCGACGAGGACGGTCCGGTCGTCGGGGACGTGGCCGCAGGCCCGGCGCTGCTCGTCGAGGTAGGACAGGATGTTGTCCGCCGCCCAGGCATCGAGTCCGGCGGCGAGCAGCCGGAGCCTGGCGTCCTCGGCGGACAGCCCGCCGAGCTCGCGGAGGAACGCGCCCAGCGCACGGCCCAGCTCCAGCGGGCGGCCCAGTTGGTCGCCCTTCCAGAACGGCAGCCGGCCCGGAACTCCGGGGGCGGGCGAGACGAGGACCCTGTCCCTGGTGATGTCCTCGATCCGCCAGGATGTGGTGCCCAGCGTGAAGACGTCGCCGACCCGGGACTCGTAGACCATCTCCTCGTCCAGCTCACCGACGCGTCCGCCGCCCTTCTTCGGGTCCGCGCCTGCCAGGAAGACACCGAAGAGCCCCCGGTCGGGAATGGTGCCGCCCGAGGTGACGGCGAGTCGCTGGGCACCGGGGCGGCCCGTGACCGCGCCGGTGACACGGTCCCAGACCACACGGGGCCGCAGTTCAGCGAAGGCGTCGGACGGATACCGTCCGGCGAGCATGTCCAGCACGGCGGTGAACGCCGATTCGGGAAGCGAGGCGAACGGTGCTGCCCGGCGGGCGAGGGCCAGGAGGTCGTCGGCCTGCCAGCTGTCGAGTGCGACCGTGGCGACGATCTGCTGGGCGAGCACGTCCAGAGGGTTGGACGGGATCCGAAGGGCCTCGATGGCGCCTGCACGCATCCGCTCGGTGACGACGGCCGCCTGCACCAGGTCGCCGCGGTACTTCGGGAAGACCACGCCGGTGGACACGGCGCCGACCTGGTGCCCGGCGCGTCCCACCCGCTGCAGCCCCGAGGCCACGGACGGCGGCGACTCGACCTGGATCACCAGGTCGACCGCGCCCATGTCGATCCCCAGCTCCAGGCTGGAGGTGGCGACCACGGCGGGCAGCCGGCCCGCCTTGAGATCCTCCTCGACCTGGGAGCGCTGCTCCTTGGACACCGAGCCGTGGTGCGCACGGGCGAGAACCGGCGGCGCCCCTTTCGCGGCCCCGGACTGGGCCATGATCTCGGCGGGGGAGTGGGCCTCGGACAGGGGCCCGCCGCCCCCCGGTTCCTCCCCGGACGCGGCTCCGGCCGCCCGCTCGTAGGCGATCTCGTTCAGCCGGTTGCACAGGCGCTCCGCCAGCCGCCGCGAATTGGCGAAGACGATCGTGGAACGGTGCGCCTGTACGAGATCGGCGATCCGCTCCTCGACGTGAGGCCAGATGGACGGCTTCTCCGCCTGGCCGCCCTCGTCGCCCGTGGCCGGGGAACCGCTCAGCTCTCCGAGGTCCTCCACCGGAACCACGACGGAGAGGTCGAACTCCTTGGTGGACGGCGGCTGGACGATCTCCACCCTCCGCTGCGGCGACAGGAAGCGCGCGACCTCGTCCACCGGGCGGACCGTCGCCGACAGTCCGATACGCCGTGCGGGCCGCGGCAACAGCTCGTCCAGACGCTCCAGGGACACGGCGAGATGGGCACCGCGCTTGGTGCCCGCGACGGCGTGCACCTCGTCGACGATCACCGTCTCGACCCCGGCGAGCGCGTCCCGGGCCGAGGAGGTGAGCATCAGGAACAGGGATTCGGGAGTGGTGATCAGGATGTCCGGGGGTTTCGTCGCCATCGAACGGCGCTCGGCCGGAGGCGTGTCGCCGGAACGGATACCCACCCGCACCTCAGGCTCGGGCAGGCCCAGGCGAACCGACTCCTGACGGATCCCGGTCAGCGGGGACCGCAGGTTCCGCTCCACGTCTACGGCGAGCGCCTTCATCGGCGACACGTACAGCACGCGGCAGCGCTTCTTCGCCTCGGCGGGCGGCGGGACGGCCGCTAGCCGGTCCAGGGAAGCGAGGAAGGCGGCGAGCGTCTTGCCCGATCCCGTCGGCGCGACGACCAGTACGTCCGACCCCTCGCCGATCGCCCGCCAGGCTCCCTCCTGCGCCGCGGTGGGCGCGTCGAAGGCCGCCGCGAACCAGCTGCGGGTCGCGGGCGTGAACGAATCGAGTGCGGAACCGGCCATGCACCCCATCGTGCACCCCGCCACTGACAACGGCCGGTGGGCGTGCCCGGTACCTCCGCCGCGCCTTTCCGCGACGCGGCCGCGAGGGCCAGGTCTCCGGCACGGACACCAGCGGTGTCGAGGACGTCGGCCTCCCCGTAGCCACCGCGCGCCGACCGTAGCCACCGTGCGCGCCGATCGTCTGCCGGCGCACTGTCCGCAGCAGAACGGGTCAGCCCAGCCGCCGCCCGTATGCCCGGAGGGTCTGCAGAGCCCTGATCGTCACGATCGGACGGCCTTCCAGGGCGGTTCCGGGCGCCCATTCCCGCCAGTTGACCGGCCAGCCTCCGTCCTCCTTCTGTTCGGCCGCCAGATGGTCCAGCGCACTTTCCACTTCGCCGTCGCTGAACCAGCGACGGGCGAGCGATCCGGGTGTGCGGGCGTAGTCGTAAGGGAAGTGGTGTTCCCCCGGGGCGTAGCCGGCGGCTACCGGGTATTCCGCCCGGCGCCCCGGATCGAGCACCACCAGCCGTCGCTCACGCACGAGTTGTCCCAGCCGGTCGGCGGCCGATTCGGCGCGTGCACGGTCGGGGACGCCGTCCAGGAAGGCGATGGCCGCCTCGATCTCGTACGGATGCGACTGTTCCAGAGAGTCGACGGCGGCCCAGCAGAAGTCGGTGGCCCGGAAGAGCCAGGCGTGCCAGACCTGATTGCGGTGCAGCAGGCCGACCACCGGGCCCGTCGCCAGCAGTTCGGCGGGCGGGTCGTCGACCGCGGTGATGAAGGGTGCCGCGGGATAGCCGCGCTGGGAGGGATGCAGCGCGGGCAGGGCGCCTTCCTTGGTCGACACGTCCGTCAGGTAGCGGCAGATCCGCTCCACGCGCAGACCGCCGCAGCCACCGATCGAGTCGAGGACGCTCAGCGCGTGCGCGGTGTGCAGGGGCTGACTCACAGGTCCGCGGAGATCGGGTTCGAGCGCGTGGCCGTAGCCGCCGTCCTCGTTCCGGTAGGCGGCGAGCGCGGTTTCGACGATGTCCGCGCTTCCTCCGAGGAAGAGATGGGCGAACCGCCGCTGTTCGAGAACGCGTGCGGTGAGCCAGATGAACTGCTCGGCGCGGGCGAGAGGGGTTGCTCCGTTTCCAGCCATGAACCGACCGTAGAGGGGAAAGGGACGGCGGCATGGCCCTCGCGGCCGGGCTGCACTCTCAGGAGCGGGATAATGAAGGCATGCGGTTGACGATTTTCTGGGAACGGATGGCGGACCACTTCGGCGAGACGTACGCCGACTCGTTCGCACGTGATCACGTCATGGCGGAGCTCGGCGGGCGTACGGTGCACGAGGCCCTGGCCGCCGGCTGGGAGGCCAAGGACGTGTGGCGCGGGGTCTGCTCGGCGGTCGGCGTCCCTCCGGACCGGCGCTGACCGGCGCGGTCCCGCCCGCCGGCACGACCGGGTCGGCCGCGTCGATGTGACACCCGCGGCCACTGCGGCCACCGCGCCCGTCGGCGAGGGGCCGGGCGGCCCGGTGTCACCGCGGTGAGCGAGACTTGTCCGGTGGCCCCGACAGACGAGACCGACCAGACCCAGCCGCCCGCACCTCCGCCCGTCCCTCCGGCCGCACCGCCCGGTCCGCCGCCCGGAACCGGCCCCGTCCGCATGCCCGTCTGGCTGCCGCGTGCGATGGTCATGGCACTCACGCTCTACGGGTGTTTCCAACTGGGCAGCTGGGCCTTCCACCAGCTCATCGGCCTGCTGACCAATGTCCTCATCGCCTTCTTCCTGGCGCTGGCCATCGAGCCGGCCGTCAGCCGCATGGCCGGACACGGGATGCGCCGGGGTCTCGCCACCTTCCTGGTCTTCCTCGCCGTGCTGGTCGCAGGAGTCGGCTTCGTCGTCCTGCTCGGCTCGATGCTCGCCGGCCAGATCGTCGACATGGTCGAGGAGTTCCCCAAGTACCTCGACTCGGTGATCAACTGGGTCAACCAGACGTTCCGCACGGAGCTCTCCCGGGTCGAGGTTCAGGACAGTCTGCTGCACTCCGACTGGCTCCAGAAGTACGTCCAGAACAGCGCGACCGGTGTACTCGACGTCTCCACCACCGTGCTCGGCGGGCTGTTCCGGCTGTTGATGATCTTCCTGTTCTCGTTCTACTTCGCTGCCGACGGCCCCCGGCTGAGGCGCGCGCTGTGCTCCGTACTGCCGCCCTCCCGGCAGACCGAGGTGCTGCGCGCCTGGGAGATCGCGGTCGACAAGACCGGTGGCTACATCTATTCGCGCGGGCTGATGGCGCTGATCTCCGGCGCGGCGCACTACGTCCTGCTGGTGGTCCTCGGTGTGCCCTACGCGCCGGCGCTCGCGGTGTGGGTCGGACTCGTCTCGCAGTTCATCCCCACGATCGGCACGTATCTGGCGGGCGCGCTGCCCATGCTGATCGCCTTCACCGTCGACCCCTGGTACGCGTTGTACGTTCTCGGTTTCGTCGTGGTCTACCAGCAGTTCGAGAACTATGTGCTGCAGCCTAAGCTCACGTCCAAGACGGTCGACATCCACCCAGCGGTCGCCTTCGGGTCGGTCGTCGCGGGCACCGCGCTGATGGGCGCCGTCGGGGCGCTGATCGCCATTCCGGCCATCGCCACGCTGCAGGCCTTCCTGGGCGCGTACGTGAAGCGCTACGACGTGACCGACGACCCCAGGGTGCACGGCAGCCATCGCTGGCGCCGTGGCGACCCGTCGCTGTCCCGGATCCGCCGAGCATTGCGGGGCGGGGCGGAGGGCGGGGCTGGGCCCCGCAGGCGGTAGCCGGTGGCGTCGGCGGCGGGGCCGGGGTCCTGAAGCTCACCCGAACCCTGGCCCCATGTCGCCCGGATCCGGCACCGGGGTCCGTCACAGTTCTTCGGCTTGCCCGATATCGCCCGTTACGAGCCGCTACCCTCGGCTGTGTGGGCCCGGAGTGGTGCGCTTGACACTGAAATCGAACATCCATTCTCATGGGATCCGGGCCGGGTTTTGCCGGGCCCGACCGTGGAGTTGTCCACAGGCCGGGAGGACGTCGAGGCCCATTGTCAGTGGCAGGGGTTAGCGTCTGTCACGTGAAGCGATCGACTCAAGCAAATCGGGTGGAACCCATGGCAGGAACCGACCGCGAGAAGGCGCTGGACGCCGCACTCGCACAGATTGAACGGCAATTCGGCAAGGGTGCGGTGATGCGCCTCGGTGAGCGGCCGAACGAGCCGATCGAGGTGATCCCCACCGGGTCCACCGCGCTCGACGTCGCGCTCGGCGTCGGCGGGCTGCCGCGCGGTCGCGTGGTGGAGGTGTACGGCCCGGAGTCCTCCGGCAAGACGACGCTGACGCTGCATGCCGTGGCGAACGCGCAGAAGCTCGGCGGCTCGGTGGCGTTCATCGACGCGGAGCACGCTCTGGACCCGGAGTACGCGAAGAAGCTCGGCGTCGACATCGACAACCTCATCCTCTCGCAGCCGGACAACGGTGAGCAGGCGCTGGAGATCGTGGACATGCTGGTCCGCTCCGGTGCGCTGGACCTGATCGTCATCGACTCCGTCGCGGCCCTGGTGCCCCGTGCGGAGATCGAGGGCGAGATGGGCGACTCGCACGTGGGTCTGCAGGCCCGTCTGATGAGCCAGGCGCTCCGTAAGATCACCAGCGCGCTCAACCAGTCCAAGACCACCGCCATCTTCATCAACCAGCTCCGCGAGAAGATCGGAGTGATGTTCGGCTCCCCGGAGACCACGACCGGTGGCCGGGCGCTGAAGTTCTACGCCTCGGTGCGTCTGGACATCCGTCGGATCGAGACGCTGAAGGACGGCACCGACGCCGTGGGCAACCGCACCCGCGTCAAGGTCGTCAAGAACAAGGTGGCGCCGCCGTTCAAGCAGGCGGAATTCGACATCCTCTACGGCCAGGGCATCAGCCGTGAGGGCGGTCTGATCGACATGGGAGTGGAGCACGGCTTCGTCCGCAAGGCCGGTGCCTGGTACACCTACGAGGGTGACCAGCTCGGCCAGGGCAAGGAGAACTCGCGCAACTTCCTCAAGGACAATCCCGACCTCGCCAACGAGATCGAGAAGAAGATCCTCGACAAGCTCGGTATCGGTGTCCGTGCGGACGATGGGGCGGAGAGCACGGCCGATGCCGCGGCCGCCGCGGGTGCTCCGGCCGACGGGGCGGCCAAGTCGGTACCGGCTCCTGCTACCAAGGCCAAGCCTGCCAAGGCCGCAGCCGCCAAGAGCTAGGTCATGACGCGTCGCACGGAGTGGCCGGGTGCCGATGCCGGTGCGGGTCCCGGCCCCGAGTACGCCGCGGAACCGTCCGGGGATTCCCCGGAGCCCGGCCGGGGGGCCGGGTTCGGCGAGGGAGTGGGCCGTCGTTCCCGCTCCCGTTCCAGAAGCAGCGGTTCCCCTTCCTCGTCGAGGGCCGAGAAGGGGGAACCGCGAGACCCGGTCGAGCAGGCGCGCAACATCTGTCTCAGGTTGCTGACCGGGACCCCGCGCACCCGCAAGCAGCTGGCAGACGCGCTCCGTAAGCGGGAGATCCCCGACGAGGCGGCCGAGGAAGTGCTCTCGCGGTTCGAGGACGTGGGGCTGATCGACGACGCGGCGTTCGCGGACGCCTGGGTCGAGTCCCGGCACCACGGCAGAGGACTGGCCCGCCGTGCCCTCGTGCGGGAGCTGCGCACCAAGGGTGTGGACCCGGTGGTGATCGACGAGGCGGTCGGACAGCTCGACCCCGAACAGGAGGAGGAGACCGCCAGGGAGCTCGTCGCGCGGAAGCTCCGCTCCACACAGGGGTTGGACCGCGACAAGCGGCTGCGCCGGCTGGCCGGCATGCTCGCCCGCAAGGGGTACGGCGAGGGGATGGCCCTGCGAGTGGTGCGTCAGGCGATCGAGGCTGAGGGAGAGGACACGGAAGGGCTGGACGAGCCCTTCTGACGGGGAAACGGGGGAGAGACGGGGGGCGAGCCGGCTGGCGGGCGCGGGGGATCGCTGTGCCAGGAGTGACCGGGGATCGAGGATCGGGCGCACAGGCCGCGTGAAGAGGGCTGTGGCGGTGGCGGAGGGGGCTATCGCCGACAGGCCGCACCCTCGCCTGGTGCCTGGCCAGGGCGGCGGGCGGCCGCGCTGATGCCGCGCAGGGGGCAGTCCCCGTCTGCCGGGGGAGTGCTCGGGGAGTGCTCAGTCGGGGCACTCGGCGATGGGGGCATCGGACGGCGAGGGCGTCGGCGGTGGGCGCGTTCGGCGGCCGGGCGCTGCCGGGCTCAGTGTCCAGCCAGCGACGCCCGGCGGATCGTGCTGTCGATCAAGGCGAGTGCGTCTGCGGCGGTGCGGCCGGGATGGCGGTTCCAGGGGCCGATCAGGTCGGTCCAGCCCTGCGATCGAAGCTCGGTGACGAGCCAGGCACCGGCGCGGTCGACGGTGTCGAGCGACCCGTAGCCGAGCCGGTGGGCGGTCAGCATGGCGCCGCAGAGGCAGCGCGCACCGCGGGCGTTGCGCAGACGGTAGGGGGCGTTCTGCCAGCCCCACTCGGTCAGTACCCGCCGCGCGTGGCCCAGATGGGTGGACGGACGGACATCGGGCTGACCGATGCGTCTCCACGCGTGGAGACGCTCGGGCAGCACAGCGCCGAGGCGTCCGGGGAGCGGCCGCTCGCGGGGCGGGCGTGCGGGCAAGGCCCGCAAGGAGTCCTCGACGAGCCGGTCGACGGGCACGGACAGCAGTTCCCGCCAGTCGGCAGGGTGCCCCGGCTGTGCCTCACCGCCCGGCAGGAGAGCGGCGGGAGCGGGTTCCCGGGCGGTGCGTTCCCAGCCTGTGACGATGCGCTGCCACGCGTCCGTGTCGTGGAGCAGGGAGGCCTGTGCGTCGAGCTGGTCAGGGGTGACCTGAGCGGTGTCCATCGGCACGACAACTCCGTACATTCCGTCCTCAGTGATGAGGCGAATGTCCGTCGCTCGTGCCGATTGCTCCACCGGAGAGCAGCGTTCGGGTGGGCCGGAGAGTCATTCGGCCCTGGGCGCGGCCGCCATCGGGGCCCAGGACCGTTCCCGTCAGGGAGTGACAGGAAGCCCGGCCGCGCGCCACGCCTGGAAGCCGCCGGTCAGGTCCGTGGCCCGGTGCAGTCCCAGCTGACGCAGGGAAGCGACCGCCAGGCTCGAGGCGTAGCCCTCGTTGCAGATCACCACGACCCGCAGATCGTGGCTCACCGCCTGCGCGGCGCGGTGGCTGCCCTGCGGATCGAGCCGCCACTCCAGCTCGTTGCGCTCCACGACCAGAGCCCCGGGGATCAGGCCGTCCTTCTCGCGCAGTGCCGCGTAGCGGATGTCGACCAGCAGCGCCCCTTCCGCGGCGGCGGCTGCGGCCTCCTCGGGGCCGACCCGCTCGTAGCGGGCCCGCACCCGGTCGAGGAGTACGTCGATGCCGACAGGGGGCCGGCAGCCCTGGTCCCCGCCGCTCACTGCCAGTCCTCCGGGCGTTCGGTCTGCTCCAGACGCAGCACCGCTCCCGTGCGGCTGTAGCGGCGGATCTGCGGCAGCGGCGGGTAGTAGGCGTGCACCGACACGGCGTGCTCCTGGCCGGACTCGTTGAGCACCTCGTGGACGTGGTGCCGGCCGAAAGCCCTGCCCTGGCCGGTCGCCAGGAGGCGGGCCCGGTCGACGCCCTCGCTCAGTTCGAGTGTCTTCCAGCCGTCGGTGGGCAGCCGCGCGGCCAGCGAGTACTCCTTGAGGGCACCCGCGGCGACGGTGAACGCGCCCGTCGACTCTGCGTGGTCGTGCCAGCCGGTGCCCGTCCCGGGCGGCCAGCTGATCAGCCACGCCTCGCTGCCACCGGGGCCCTCGAGGCGGAGCCAGGTGCGCCCCTCTGGATCGAGCGGGAGCGAGGCGACGAGGGCGGTGTCCTGCGCGGTACGGCGGACGAAGTCGAGCAGCTCCGCAGCGGTCGGGGCGTCCGAGCTGACGGCGGCCGGGCTGACGGCGGCCGGGGCCGGCAGGTCCGTGTCGACGGCGGACGCGGGCGTGGGCAGGGAAGGGAGGGATGCAGACACAGGGACCGTCCTGGGAAGTTCGCGTGGGAGCACAGCCGCGGGGGATGCAGCAAGCCGTGCGGGGAGAGGCGATTCAGCAGGACGGGCGACACACGCAGCCCGCGTAGCGGACGAGGTCCATATGGACCCTCCGCCACAGGCGCACATCGGTGTCGGTCATGAGCTGGAGTACACCATGTGCGCCTGTGGCGGTCAATTGACGTCCGCGGTCCGGTCGGAGTCCGCAGTGGGACGCGCCTCGTCCCCCCGTGCGCCGTCCGCGCCGCCCCCGCGCGCCGTGTCGGCCGCTGCGAAGAGCTCGGCGGGCCGCACCCCGCTGAAGGCCGCCACGAGATGCCCGTCGGGCCTGACCAGCAACACCGTATGGGCCGTCGCCCCCGGGTAGCTCTCGGTCACCAGCAGCTCGGCCTTCGCGGGGAGGGCGTCCACCGCGTCCACGAGCCGTGGCATGACACCGGCGGTCAGCCAGTGCCGCCTGTCCCACACCCCGGTGCCGGGTGCGACCAGGATCACCAGCAGGTGTCCCAGGCCCAGCCGGTCCCGCAGCCGCACCGTCTTCCCGTCGGGCGCGGTCACCCGCACATCGGTGACCGGGGTGCCGGGTGCGGTCCCCACCGTGGCGTGGGCCTCGGCGCGTTGAGGCGAAAGGGGGGAGTGCGTGTACGAAGGGGGTGCGCCCAGGGGACCGCATCCCAGATGGCCGTCGGCCAGCAGGGTGTCGTGCCCGCGGGCGGCGCCGGACACGAGCGTCCGGAGTCCCGCGCCGCCACGCAGTATCGGCAGCGACTGATCGGCGGCGCGCAGCCGGGAGGCGACGGCGGCCCTGCGCTCGGCCTGGTAGCTGTCGAGCAGGAGCTCGGAGGCGCTCTGGTGCCAGGCCTGCGCCAGCTTCCAGGCGAGGTTCTCGGCGTCCCGCAGCCCCTCGTCGAGGCCCTGGGTGCCGAGGGCGCCCAGCAGGTGTGCGGCGTCCCCGGCGAGGAACGCGCGCCCGGACCGCCAGCGCCTGGCCAGCCGGTGGTGCAGGGTGTACACACCGGTGTCCAGCAGTTCGTAGGGCGGTGTCTCACCGCACCATCCCGCGAGGGTGTCGCGGATACGGGTGATCAGGGCGTCCGGGGTGACGAGTTCGCCGCGTGGCGGAAGGAGCCAGTCCAGTCGCCAGACGCCGTCGGGCAGCGGCCGGGCGGTGACCTCCGAACCACCCGAACGCCAGGGCGGCGACCGGTGCAGCACGGCCTCGCCCGGCCAGGGCAGCTCGGCGCGGAGCGCGGCGACCGCATGCCGTTCGACCGCCGTACGGCCTGGGAACCTGATGTCCAGCAGCTTGCGCACGGTGGATCGCGCACCGTCGCAGCCCACCAGGTAACTCCCGCGCCACCAGGTCGAACCGGGCCCCCGGGTGTGCACCGTGACACCGTGCTGGTCCTGCTCCAGGGTGTCGATCCTGCTGAACGGCACCATGGTGACCAGGTCCTGCGCGGCGACCGCTGCCCGCAGCCCTCCGGCGAGCGCGTGCTGGGGCAGATGCACGGGCGAGGGCAGCGGAACGGTGCCCTCCTCCTCGCCCAGCGGCACGGCCCGCACCAGTTGCTTACGCCGCACCGACCGCCAGCCGGTCCACCGCAGCCCCTCGTCGTGGAGCGCCGAACAGCCGAGCCGTGCCACCAGGTCCGCCGTGTCCTCGCGCAGCACGACGGTGCGAGCGGGGCGTGGTTCGTCGCTGCCCGGTCCCTCGTCGAGCAGGACGGAGGGGACGCCCTGGGCCGCGAGTGCGAGCGACAGCGCCAGACCTACCGGCCCGGCGCCGACGACGATCACCGGGTCCACGGTGTGATCCCTCCGGTGCTGATCGTCGAGGTCGCAGAGGCCGTGGGGTAGTAAGGGGGTGCGGAGGCGGTGGTTCGGGGCGCGATCACAGAACGAATGCAACCCACTGCCGGAGCTTGCGTCAAGCGACAGCGGGGCGGGGCCGTCGCGTTGCCGCCCCACGCAACCCATGCAGCTCCCGCGCCCGTGTGGCCGCCCCAGCGGTCAGAGCGCCGCGCCCGGAGTGCCGCCGCACCGGAAGTACGGCCCAAGAACGCGAACAGCCCGCCGGGGATACCGGCGGGCTGCCGTGAACGGGAGGGCGAACCACGCGTCACCCGTTGTGGCAGATACGGGCGTTCGGTCCGTCAGTCTGTCTTGCTGATGCCCTTGTTCGTGTCGGGGTCGCCCTCGGCGTGGGGCCCGGCGAGGCTCCCGGCCGGAAGGACCTCCGGTGTCTCGGCGGCCGCCGCCATCGTGATGCCGGTCTTGGCGCGTCGCCCACGCTTCTCGATCCAGGTGGCGAGCGCAGACAGGAGCAGACACATCGCCACATAGATCGTGCCGATGACCGCGATGGTCGAGACGTACGGGTACTGGGAGTTGACCTGTGTGTTGGAGGCGATCAGACGCGCGGTCTGGAGCAGCTCCGGGTACAGGATGATGAAGCCGAGCGAGGTGTCCTTGAGGGTCACCACCAGCTGACTGATGATCGTCGGCAGCATCGCGCGGACCGCCTGCGGCATCAGCACGCTGAGCATGACCTGGGTCTTGCTCATCCCCAGGGCGTATGCCGCTTCGCTCTGCCCCTTGGGTACGGAGTTGATGCCCGCGCGCAGCACCTCGGCCTGGACGCAGCCGTTGTAGACCGACAGTCCGAGTGCCAGGGCCCACATCGAGTAGTCGGTGAGGAAGCCGACCCAGATGGCGTAGATGGTGATCAGCAGAGGGATCGAGCGGAAGAGCTCGATGAAGGTGGTGGCCAGCCAGCGGACCGGCTTGTGGTCGGAGAGCCGCCCGACGGCGAGCAGGACCCCGAGGATCAGTGAGCCGACCGCCGCCAGACCGAAGGCCTTGAGCGTGGCGAGCACGGCGTCGGCAATGTTCTGCCGGATGCCCGCGTAGTTGAAGATGTCCCACATCTCGGGGGCGAGATGCCCCTTGTCGGACAGCCGCATCACGCTGACGGCGATCAGGGCCAGGATGGCGAGGCTGCCGGCCACGGCGTAGATCCGGTTGCGGACAGCGGCCTTGGGACCCGGGGCGTCGTAGAGAACGCTGGCACTCATCGGGCGACCTCCATACGGCGCTCGAGCAGCCGGAAGAGACCGCTGATGGCAAACGTGACGACCAGGTAGCCGAGGGCCACCCAGATGAAGACGGGCGTGATCTCGTAGCCCCGGTCACTCATGAGCTTCTGCCACCCGAAGAGCTCGGTGACGCTGAAGGCACCGGCGATCGCCGAGTTCTTCGTGAGTGCGATGAAGATGCTGCTCAGCGGTGGGATGACGGACCTGGTCGCCTGGGGCAGAACCACGATCCGCAGGGTCTGGGCGAACGTCATTCCGATGGAGCGCGCGGCCTCGGCCTGCCCCAGGGGAACGGTGTTGATGCCCGACCTGACCGCCTCGCACACGAAGGAGGAGGTGTAGAAGCCGAGTGCCAGCGAGCCGAGCAGGAACGAACTCATGCCCGGGAAGAGGATCTCCGGCACCACGAAGAAGAAGATCAGGAAGAGAAGCGTCAGCGGGGTGTTGCGCAACAGGGTCACCCAGGCGGTGCCGAAGTAGCGCAGCGGCGGCACGGGTGACACCCGGCAGCCGGCTATTGCGACGCCCAGCACCAGAGCGATTACCGAGCTGATGGCGGTGATCGACAAGGTGCCTATGAAGCCGTCGCGGAATTCCGGGAAATTATCGAGCAATACGTTCATGGGGTCTCCGCGTCGGCGGTCAGCGGCAGCAGGGCAGGGGAAGGGGCGCCCCGTAGGCCGCTGTGCACAGTGACAGCGGCCTGCGGGACGCCTCGCTCACGCGATTGGCGTCAGTGAAAGGAGCTGGCGGGGAGTCGGTGACGAGACGTCAGCGACGGAGCCGCGTCAGTACCTCTCGATGGCCGGCGGCTCGACGTAGTCCGAACCCGACAGACCCAGGGTGGCCTCGTAGATCTTCTTGTACGTGCCGTCCTGGACGTGGGTCTCCAGCGACTTGTTGATCGCCTCGCGGAGTGCCTTGTCGTCCTTGTTCAGACCGATGCCGTAGGGCTCTTCGGTGAACGGCTTGCCGACGACCTTGAGCTTGCCGGAGTTGGCGGCGGCGTAACCCTTGAGGATCGAGTCGTCGGTGGTGACGGCGTCGACCTGCTTGGTGAGGAGCTGCTGCACGCAGTCCGAGTACTTGGCCAGTTCGACGACCTGCGCGCCGTACTCGGGCTTCTTGATCTCCTGGAGCGGGGTGGAACCCACGATCGAGCAGACCTTCTTGTCCTTCACCGCGTCCTTGCCGGTGATGGACGTCTCGTCCTTGCGCACCAGCAGGTCCGCACCGGCCTTGTAGTACGGCCCCGCGAAGCCGACCTGCTTCTTGCGCTCGTCGTTGATCGTGTACGTACCGACCAAGTAGTCCACCTGACCCTTGGCGATGGCCGTCTCGCGGATGCCGGAGTCGACGGTCTTCCACTCGATCTGCTTCTCGGAGAAGCCGAGATCGGCCGCGATCATCTTGGCGATCTCGATGTCGAAGCCGGAGCGCTCCTTGGTCGACTGGTCCTCGAAGCCGAGGTAGGGCTGGTCGGCCTTGGCGCCGATGACCAGCTTGCCGCGCTTCTTCGCGTCCTTGAAGGCCGTCGAGTCCAGGTCGACACCGGTCGCGACGGTGTACGTCGGGAGCTTGGGCGCCTCGGAGGAACCGGGCTTGACACCCGACGCCTTGTCTCCGGCGGAGCCCTCCTTGCCGCCACAGGCGGTCGCGGTCAGGGCGAGCACGGCGATGGCCGCAACGGCGGCCGACTTGCGGAGCTTCATGTGAACAATCCTCGTGTCGTAGGTCGTCGGTTCAGTGGTGAAGGATCTTCGACAGGAAGTCCTTGGCCCGGTCGCTGCGCGGATTACTGAAGAACTGGTCGGGAGTCGCCTCTTCGACGATCTTCCCGTCCGCCATGAAGACCACACGGTTGGCTGCCGAACGGGCAAAGCCCATCTCGTGGGTGACGACGACCATGGTCATCCCCTCCCGGGCCAACTGCTGCATGACCTCGAGCACTTCGTTGATCATCTCCGGGTCGAGCGCCGAAGTGGGCTCGTCGAAGAGCATGACCTTGGGGTCCATCGCCAGCGCGCGGGCGATCGCGACGCGCTGCTGCTGGCCGCCGGAGAGCTGCGCCGGATACTTGTCCGCCTGCACGCCGACCCCCACGCGGTCGAGCAGGTTCCGGGCCTTCTCCTCGGCGACCTTCTTGTCCGTTCCGCGGACCTTGACCTGGCCCAGCATCACGTTCTCGAGCACCGTCTTGTGCGCGAAGAGATTGAACGACTGGAAGACCATGCCGACATCGGCACGCAGCCTTGCGAGCTCCTTGCCCTCCTGGGGCAGTGGCTTGCCGTCGATCGAGATCGCGCCCGAGTCGATCGTCTCCAAGCGGTTGATCGTGCGGCACAGCGTGGACTTCCCGGACCCGGAGGGTCCGATGACTACGACGACCTCGCCGCTGGCGATGGTCAGGTCGATGTCCTGGAGCACATGCAGCGCGCCGAAGTGCTTGTTGACGTTGCTCAGTACGACAAGGTCGTCTCCCGCAGGTGCGGCATCCTCGGCGGCCTTGGTCACTGAAACTCCGCTCATCGGCTTTTTGCTCCGTCCTCCTCGGTTAGGGAAGGACCCTAGTGACGCAGTGCTACCAGCGTCATTACATCTGAGCGGAAATTGAGCATAACGATCAGGCCTCAACAGGACACTCCGTGTGAACGGGACGACACGGACTGCTCGGAGGCGTACCGGGTGCATAACGGAAACCTGGTGGCAACGGGGAGGGACTTGACTGGGGTACCGGTCATCGGCGTGGATGCCCTGGTACGGGGACGATGTGAATCGCCGCTGTGCGGGAAGCTTCGCCGAGCGGAACGCCGGTGGACCGTCACGCACGGTTCCCTGTCGTCGCAAGGAACGTCGCAAGCCATGTCGCGAGCAACGTCGCAAGGAACAGCGCGAGGCGCATCGCGAGGCACAGGATGAACGCATGAGGCGGAGAGGGGGGCCATGAGACTGCTGCTCGTGGAGGACGACAACCACGTCGCGGCTGCTCTGGCCGCCGTGCTCTCACGCCACGGCTTCCGGGTCGTGCACGCCCGCAGTGGCGAGGAGGCCCTGCAGGCACTGCTGCCGGCGGAGAAGGAGAAGGAGCCCTTCGGGGTCGTACTGCTCGATCTCGGGCTGCCCGATCAGGACGGTTACGAGGTGTGCGGGAAGATCCGCAAACGCTCGGCGATCCCGGTGATCATGGTGACCGCGCGGTCCGACGTCCGCTCGCGTATCCACGGCCTCAATCTCGGGGCCGACGACTACGTCGTGAAGCCGTACGACACCGGTGAGCTCCTGGCCAGGATCCACGCCGTCGCCCGGCGCAGGACGGCAGGCGAGGACACCGGGGCGACCCCGCTCGCGGGCCTGCAGTTCGGCCCGGTCCACATCGAGCTGCCCACCCGCCGGGTCATCATCGACGGCCAGGAGGTCCAGCTCACCCGCAAGGAGTTCGACCTGCTCGCGCTGCTCGCCCAGCGTCCCGGTGTGGTCTTCCGCCGGGAGCAGATCATCAGCGAGGTCTGGCGGACGAGCTGGGAGGGGACGGGACGCACCCTGGAGGTGCACGTCGCTTCGCTGCGCTCCAAGCTGCGGCTGCCCGCACTGGTCGAGACCGTACGAGGGGTCGGCTACCGGCTCGTCCCACCGTCGGCCTGAGGACCTCCACTCCCCGTGCGCACCCGCCTGCTCCCCCTGCTCATCGTCCTGATGGCCGCCGTGCTGCTGGCCCTCGGGTTCCCGCTGGCCGTCAGTGTGGCCGCCGCGGAACAGCAGCGGGTCGTCATCGACCGGATCGACGACACCGCACGCTTCGGCGCGCTGGCCCAGTTCGTCGACGAACCCCTCGGGGGCACCGAGGAGCGGCAGCGGATCCTGCAGACCGAGCTCGAGGCGTACGACTCCGTGTACGGAATACGGGCCGGAGTGTTCTACCGGGACGACACGGCGCTCGCCAAAGCCCCGGCATCCTGGTCCCTGCCCGCCGAGGGGGAGGGCCGGGAGGCCTTCGCCGAAGCTCTCCTGGGCCGGCGCTCCCACGACCCGCCCCAGGTCTGGCCCTGGCAGAGCAACCGGATCGCCGTGGCCTCCCCGGTCGTACGCGACGGCGACGTGGTCGCCGTCGTCGTGACCGACTCGCCCACCGGCGACATGCGGTCCCGGACACTGCGGGGCTGGCTTCTCATCGCCCTCGGCGAGGCCGTGGCCATGCTGGTGGCGCTCGGCGCCGCGTTCCGCCTCACCGGATGGGTACTGCTGCCCGTACGGGTCCTGGACGCGGCCACCCACGACATCGCGAGCGGCAGGATGAGGTCACGGGTCGCCGCGTCCGGCGGGCCCCCGGAGCTCCAGCGCCTGGCCCGGTCGTTCAACGAGATGGCCGACAACGTCGAGGACGTGCTGGAGCAGCAGCGCGCCTTCGTCGCCGACGCCTCGCACCAGTTGCGCAACCCGCTGGCCGCGCTGCTGCTCAGGATCGAGCTCCTCGCACTCGAACTCCCCGAGGGCAACGAGGAGATCGCCTCGGTCCGCACCGAGGGCAAGCGCCTCGCCCAGGTCCTCGACGACCTGCTGGACCTGGCGCTGGCCGAGCACACGGAAGCGGATCTCCAGCTCACGGACATCGCCGCGCTCACCGGCGAACGGGTCGCCGCATGGCGTCCGCTGGCCCGGGAGAAGGGCGTACGCCTGACGCTGGACGGGGCGCCGGCGGTGACCGGCTGGGCGGATCCGATCGCTCTGTCCAGCGCGCTGGACGCGGTCATCGACAACGCGCTGAAGTTCACCCCGGAGGGCCAGGAGGTCCGGGTCACGGCGGGATCCGACGGTGACGGGGCCACGGTCGTCGTCGCGGACCGGGGGCCCGGCCTCACCGAGCAGGAACTGGAGCGCGTCGGCGACCGCTTCTGGCGCAGCGGCCGGCATCAGAACATCAAGGGATCCGGTCTCGGACTCTCCATCTCGCGTGCCCTGCTCGCAGCCGGCGGCGGATCGATCCGCTACGACCCGCACGAGCCGCACGGACTGCGGGTGACGGTCACCGTGCCCCGGAACCCTCCGCACGCGTGAGCCCCGCGCCGAGGCGTCAGGGCTTGGCCGAGCGGTAGTAGCGACTGGCGCCCTCGTGCAGCGGCAGCGGATCGGTGTAGATCGCCGTCCGCAGATCCACCAGCTGGGCGGAGTGCACCTCGCGGCCGATCCGGTCCCGGCTGTCGATCACGGTCCGCGTGAACGCCTCGGTCATCAGCGGATCCGTACGGTCCGTGGTGATCAGCAGATTGGAGACCGCGACCGTCGGAACGGCCTCACCCTGCTGTGCGCGCGGATAGGCGTCGGCCGGCATCACGGCCGAGCGGTAGTAGCGCGTGGATCCGCCGGCCGCCTGGAGCTCGGTGACCAGCGCCTCCTCCAGGGGGACCAGCCGGATCGCGAACTTCTCCGAGAGGTCCTGCACCGCCCCGGTCGGCAGCCCGCCGGACCAGAAGAAGGCGTCCAGCCGGCCGTCCGTCAGCCTCTCCGGCATCGTGTCGATCCCGGCCTGGACGGGCGTGATGTCCGCAGCCGGATCGAGGCCCGCCGCCCTCATCAGCCGGTCCGCCACGAGAAGTACCCCCGACCCCTTCTGGCCCACGCCGACCCGCTTGCCCCGCAGATCGGAGACCTTACGGATGTCTGAGCCGCGGGGCACGATCAGCTGGACGTAGTCGTCGTACAGCCGTACGCAGCCGCGCAGTCGCCCGGCCCCCGGTTTCCCGCTCTGCAGGTAGGTGGCGACGGCGTCGGCGGTGGCGACGGTGAAGTCGGCCGTCCCCTTCGCCACCCGTTCGATGTTCTGCTGGGAGCCCTCGCTGGTCCGCAGCCTTATCGACACCTTGGGCATGTCCTTGGCCAGTGCGCCCTCGAGCCGCTGCCCGTAGCGCTGGTAGACCCCGCTCCGCACGCCGGTGGAGAACGTGAGCGAACCGCTCGGCTCCTCCTCCCCGATGGGGAGCACCCACCACAGCAGCAGTCCGAGCACGACCACGAAGGCGGCGCACCCCTGAAGGGTGCGTCGCCGGCCGAACCGGGACAGTGCGTGCAGCATGGCGCGATCCTGCCAGGCCGTGCCCCGTCCTGGCCAGGCCGGATCCGGGGCACGGGCTCCGGCGGCGGAGGAGGAGCCGTCACCGCCTACCCTTGTCCCATGACCAGCGGCAACCGGAGCGAAGCAGTGGACGTCCAGAAGAGCTACGAGGTACGCACTTACGGGTGCCAGATGAACGTCCACGACTCCGAACGCTTGTCGGGTCTGCTGGAGGACGCCGGATACGTGCGCGCCCCGGACGGCTCCGACGGTGACGCGGACGTCGTGGTCTTCAACACCTGCGCGGTGCGCGAGAACGCCGACAACAAGCTCTACGGCAACCTCGGCCGTCTCGCCCCCATGAAGACGAAGCGCCCCGGGATGCAGATCGCCGTCGGCGGATGTCTGGCCCAGAAGGACCGCGACACCATCGTGCGCCGGGCCCCCTGGGTGGACGTCGTCTTCGGTACGCACAACATCGGCAAGCTGCCGGTTCTCCTGGAGCGTGCCCGGGTCCAGGAGGAGGCGCAGGTCGAGATCGCCGAGTCCCTCGAGGCGTTCCCCTCGACGCTGCCCACCCGCCGCGAGTCCGCGTACGCCGCGTGGGTGTCGATCTCCGTCGGCTGCAACAACACCTGCACCTTCTGCATCGTCCCGGCTCTGCGCGGCAAGGAGAAGGACCGCCGCACCGGCGACATCCTGGCCGAGATCGAGGCCCTCGTCGCCGAGGGCGTCAGCGAGATCACCCTGCTCGGCCAGAACGTCAACGCCTACGGTTCCGACATCGGCGACCGTGAGGCCTTCTCCAAGCTGCTGCGGGCGTGCGGCGCGATCGAGGGCCTGGAGCGCGTCCGCTTCACCTCGCCCCACCCGCGCGACTTCACCGACGACGTGATCGCGGCGATGGCCGAGACACCGAACGTGATGCCCCAGCTGCACATGCCGATGCAGTCCGGCTCGGACACGATCCTCAAGGCCATGCGCCGCTCGTACCGGCAGGAGCGTTTCCTCGGGATCATCGAGAAGGTGCGTGCCGCCATGCCGGACGCCGCCATCTCCACCGACATCATCGTCGGCTTCCCGGGGGAGACCGAGGAGGACTTCGAGCAGACCATGCACGCCGTGCGCGAGGCCCGCTTCGCGAACGCCTTCACCTTCCAGTACTCCAAGCGCCCCGGGACCCCCGCTGCCGAGATGGAGGGACAGATCCCCAAGGAGGTCGTCCAGGAGCGCTACATGCGACTGTCCGCCCTCCAGGAGGCGATCTCCTGGGGGGAGAACAAGAAGCAGGTCGGCCGCACCCTGGAGGTCATGGTCGCGGAGGGCGAGGGCCGCAAGGACGGTGCCACGCACAGGCTCTCCGGCCGCGCTCCCGACAACCGCCTGGTCCACTTCACCAAGCCGTCCCAGGACGTCCGTCCCGGGGACGTGGTGACGGTCCGGATCACCTACGCCGCCCCGCACCACCTGCTCGCCGAGGGCGCGCCCCTGGGCGTCCGGCGCACCCGGTCGGGGGACGCCTGGGAGAAGCGCACCGCGGCTCCGGCAGCGCAGCCCGCCGGAGTGATGCTGGGCCTGCCCGGCATCGGCGCCCCCGCGCCGCTGCCCGCCGCCGCGGCACCGGGGTGCGGACTCGACTGAGTACGCTGACCGGCATGCTTGTCGCCGCCGCAGTCTGCCCCTGCCCGCCGCTGCTGGTCCCCGAGGTGGCCGCGGGGGCCGGGCCCGAGCTCGATGCCGCCAGGAACGCGTGCCTCGACGCACTGGGCGTGCTCGCCGCCGCGAAACCGGATCTGCTGATCGTGGCCGGGCCCGCGGGACCGGACGAACGCGGGCCGTTTCCCGCCGGCTCGGACGGTTCGTTCGAAGGGTTCGGCGTCGGGCTGACCGTGCGGCTGGGTGAGGCGTCCACCGGGTCCCCCGCACCGGAACGCCCGCTCCCGGCGTCCCTCGCCGTCGGCGCCTGGCTCCTCGAGCTGGCCCGGTGGAGCGGAGCCCCGGTCGAAGGGCTCGGCGTGGAGGAGCAGCTCGCCGCGGACAGCTGCCTGCGGTCCGGAGCGGGCCTCGCGGTCAGGGCGGAGCGGGTGGCGCTGCTGGTCATGGGCGACGGCAGTGCCTGTCGTACGGTCAAGGCGCCCGGCTATCTGGACGAGCGGGCGGCGGACTTCGACGCTGCTGCCGTCCGGGCGCTGGGCAGCGCGGACCTGGCGGCGCTGAGTGCCCTGGACGCCTCGCTGGCGTACGAGCTGAAGGCGGCGGGCCGGGCGCCCTGGCAGGTACTCGCGGGCGCGGCCCGGGGCGCCGGTCTCGGCGGGCAGCTGCTGTACGAGGGCGCCCCGTACGGCGTGGGCTACGCCGTCGCCGCCTGGTCGTGATACGCCCCGGGCCACTCACCGGACATGACTGAGGGCCGCGGAGCGACTGCGCTCCACGGCCCTCGGTTCTGCCGGGACAGGGTCAGGATGCGGGCGGCGGAGGTGGTGTGCCGCCCTCGTTCTTGTGGCCCAGGCGGTCGACCGCGTCCTTTGCCTTCTGCGTGCCGGACACGATCTTGTCGCTGTACTTGCCCTTGGTCTTTTGGTCGACCGTGCGGGCTGCCTTGTCGAGGCCCTGGTCGATCTTGCCCCCGTGCTGCTGCGCGAGGTCGCCGACCTTCTCCTTGGCCGGGGCCAGCTTGGCCTTCAGGTTGTCCAGGAAACCCATGGGTCACCTTCCGTGCTGGGGGACTGTGGTCACATTTTACTCGTCTGTGAGCAATCACGCGTCACTCGCCGTGTCCGTCCGCGCGGGGCGGCGGCGGAGGCACCCGTCGGCCGGAGCGGGAAGTCCCGGACCGACCGGACAGGGCGCTCGCTCAGCGTCTGCCGTTCGGGACGTGTCCGGAAGTTTGGGAGACTGTCCCCGTGAGAAGACCAGCTCCCACCCCCCGCGTCATCACCGTCGTCGGTCCCACGGCAGCCGGAAAGTCCGATCTGGGAGTGTTCCTCGCCCAGCAGCTCGGTGGCGAGGTCGTCAACGCCGACTCCATGCAGCTCTACCGCGGCATGGACATCGGCACCGCGAAGCTGACTCTTCCCGAGCGCGCCGGCGTGCCCCACCACCTGCTGGACATCTGGGACGTCACCGAGGCGGCGAGCGTCGCCGAGTACCAGCGGCTCGCCCGCGGTGAGATCGACCGACTGCTGGCCGAAGGACGGACGCCCGTCCTGGTGGGCGGTTCCGGTCTCTACGTGAAGGGCGCGATCGACGCCCTCGAGTTCCCGGGGACGGACCCGGACGTACGTGCCCGCCTCGAACAGGAGCTGACGGAACGTGGCTCCGGTGCCCTGCACGCCCGGCTCGCGACGGCCGACCCCGAGGCCGCCCGCGCCATCCTGGCGAGCAACGGGCGCCGTATCGTCCGCGCCCTGGAGGTCATCGAGATCACGGGCAAGCCCTTCACGGCCAACCTCCCGGGCGACGAAGCGGTCTACGACGCCCTGCAGATCGGGGTGGACGTCGAACGGCCGGAACTCGACGAACGGATCCGTACCCGCGTGGACCGGATGTGGGAAGCCGGACTCGTGGACGAGGTGCGCGACCTGGAGGCCACGGGACTGCGCGAAGGGCGCACCGCCTCGCGTGCGCTCGGCTACCAGCAGGTGCTCACGGTGCTCGCGGGGGAGTGCACCGAGGACGAGGCGCGCGTCGAGACGGTACGCGCCACCAAGCGCTTCGCGCGCAGACAGGACTCCTGGTTCCGGCGCGACCCGCGCGTCCGGTGGCTGAGCGGCGCAGAAGAACAGCGCGAAGAACTCCCGCACCGGGCGCTGGCGTTGGTCGAACGGGCGGTCACAGCCTGATCACGTGATGGCATCGGGAAGCTCCGCCCGTCATTTCGGCGGC
Source organism: Streptomyces mutomycini (assembly GCF_001700505.1). Lineage (GTDB taxonomy): Bacteria > Actinomycetota > Actinomycetes > Streptomycetales > Streptomycetaceae > Streptomyces > Streptomyces mutomycini. Next base: position 88,410 of record NZ_MAPV01000094.1, on the reverse strand, counting down.
CGGTGCCGTGCCATCATCGAGCGACGATCGACCAGTGGAGTCCGAGTATGGGAGGGCGCGTGGCGATGGAGGCCGGCCCTCGCGACACAGACCGGGACGTACCGGATGCGCGGCACGAAGCAGGACGTCTGAGCCCTGACGGGCCCGGCGAGCACGAGGCGACCGCGGAGGTCGAGGTCGAGCTCCGCCCCGCCCGTCGCATGCGGATCTGGCAGCTCGCACCGATCGTGGTGCTGGCGGCGGTGGGCTCCCTGATGTTCGCCTTCCCGCTCGCCTTCGAGTTCGGCGGCGGCGGTGCCGTGGTGGCGATGCTGGGGCTGCTCATCAGCTGCTGCGCCGCCGGCTGGGGAATGATGGCCGCGCGCCGCGTGGGCCATACCTGGCCCGGCCTGCCGGCCAGGGGACCGGGCGAACGCCCCGACTGGCGTGTGATCGCGCTCTACGTGGCCGTATGCGCCGTGCTTGTCGCCCTGGCCGTCTGGCGCGTGGCCCGCCTCCGCTGACACGCGCAGGGCGCCCCCTGGTGGCCCCGGTCCTGCGGGCGGCCGGCACGGCCTCGTACAGTTGATCCGTGAGCACTTCGCAGATCGCCTTCCTCAAGGGCCACGGCACAGAGAACGACTTCGTGATCGTTCCCGACCCGGACAACGCCCTCGACCTGCCGGTTTCCGTCGTCGCCCGGCTCTGCGACCGCCGGGCGGGCATCGGCGGCGACGGGCTGCTGCACGTCGTACGGTCCGCGGCACATCCCGACGCCGGAGGCATGGCGGACGAGGCCGAGTGGTTCATGGACTACCGCAACGCCGACGGCTCGGTCGCCGAGATGTGCGGCAACGGGGTGCGTGTGTTCGCCCACTACCTGCAGCGTGCCGGGTTCGTCACCGAGGGAGATCTGGCCGTCGCGACCCGGGGCGGGGTCAAGCGGGTGCACATCGCCGAGGACGGCGACATCACGGTCTCCATGGGGCGGGCGGTGCTGCCCGGCGCCGGGGTCACGGTCACCGTGGACGGCCGCACCTGGGACGCCCGGAACGTGAACATGGGCAATCCGCATGCCGTCGCGTTCGTCGAGGACCTGGACCACGCCGGAGACCTGTTCTCCGTACCGCCGTTCAGCCCGCAGTCCGTCTACCCGGACGGGGTCAACATCGAGTTCGTCGCGGACCGGGGCCCGGGGCACGTCGCCATGCGCGTCCACGAGCGCGGCTCCGGCGAGACCCGCTCCTGCGGCACGGGAGCCTGTGCCGTGGCCGTCGCCACCGCACGCAGGGACGGCGTGGACCCCGCGCTGACAGGGGCGCCGGCCACGTACACGGTGGATCTCCCCGGTGGCACCCTGGTCATCACCGAATACCCGGACGGCGGGGTCGACATGACGGGCCCCGCGGTCATCGTCGCCGAGGGTGTGATCGACTCCGCGTGGATCGAAACGATGATCGGTTAGACCTTCGCTCGAATGGGTGATCCGTTTCACGCTGGGCGAGAGCGGGACTGCGCCACGTGGTGGGGTCGATAGCATCAAGCACCGGCCCGGGGGTGTATCGGCACCCCTTCCCCGCCGGTCGACGTTGCCGGAGGTGCCCCATGAGCGCAGAGGCCGCCAATCCAGGTGCTCCCCTTCGCAAGCGCGGTCGCGCACGGATCGATCTGCGCAGGCTGGGCCGTGTCGCCCTGCTCGGGCCGGTCTCCCGTGACCGGCTCCCCGACGCCATCGGGCATGTGGCGGAGGCGCACCGCGCGCACTGTCCGGACGCCGATCTGACCGTTCTGAGCAGGGCGTACGTTCTCGCCGAGTCCTCCCATCGCGGTCAGATGCGCAAGAGCGGCGAGCCGTACATCACCCATCCGCTCGCGGTCACCCTGATCCTCGCCGAGCTCGGCGCGGGGACGACGACGCTGACGGCCTCTCTGCTCCACGACACGGTCGAGGACACCGAGGTGACGCTCGATCAGGTGCGGGAGGAGTTCGGCGACGAGGTCTGCTATCTCGTCGACGGCGTCACCAAACTCGAGAAGGTCGACTACGGAGCCGCCGCCGAGCCCGAGACGTTCCGGAAGATGCTCGTCGCCACCGGGAACGACGTCCGTGTCATGTCGATCAAACTGGCCGACCGGCTGCACAACATGCGGACCCTCGGCGTCATGCGCCCCGAGAAGCAGGCCAGGATCGCCAAGGTCACCCGCGACGTACTCATCCCGCTCGCCGAACGCCTCGGCGTGCAGGCGCTCAAGACGGAGCTCGAGGACCTCGTCTTCGCGATCCTGCACCCGGAGGAGTACGAGCGCACCCGCGCCCTGATCTCCGCCTGGGAGGATGCGCAGGACCCGCTCACGGAGATCGCCGACAGCGTCAGGTCCACTCTGCGTGAAGCCGGTATCAGCGCCGAAGTGCTCATCCGGCCGCGTCACTTCGTCTCGGTGCACCGGGTGAGGGGCAAACGCGGCGAGATGCGTGGCACCGACTTCGGGCGGCTGCTGGTGCTGGTCGGGGAGGACGCCGACTGCTACGCGGTCCTGGGTGAACTGCACACCTGTTTCACCCCGGTGATCTCCGAGTTCAAGGACTTCATCGCGGCCCCCAAGTTCAATCTCTACCAGTCGCTGCACACGGCGGTCGTCGGCCCCGAGGGTGCGGTCGCCGAAGTCCTCATCCGCACGCACCGCATGCACAAGGTCGCCGAGGCGGGCGTCGTCGCGCTCGGCAACCCCTACGCCCAGGACGCCACGACCGCCGCGCACCAGACCGAATCCTCTGACGGCGAGCGCGCCGACCCGACCAGGCCCGGCTGGCTCTCCCGCCTCCTGGACTGGCAGGAATCGGCGACCGACTCCGACACGTTCTGGGCCACGCTCCGCGCCGACCTCGCACAGGACCGCGAGATCACGGTGTTCCGCACCGACGGCGGGACGCTCGGGCTGCCGGCCGGCGCCAGTTGCGTCGACGCCGCCTACGCGCAGTACGGCGACGAGGCGCACGGCTGCATCGGAGCCCGCGTCAACGGCCGGCTCGCCACGCTCGGCACCGCACTGAACGACGGCGACACCGTGCAGTTGCTGCTGGCCCAGGACGCCTCGTCCGGCCCCTCCCCGGAGTGGCTCGACCACGCGCGCACCCCCGCCGCCCGGATCGCCATCACCACGTGGCTCGATGCCCATCCCGAGTGCGTGCAGGGACCCCACAGGGGCCGGCCCGACGCACCGAGGCCACCGGCCCAGCCCGCCGAGGACGCCCCGAGACCGCACGCCCGGCCGGCCGAGGACGCGCCGAACAGCCGGGCCGGAGCCGCCGGCCGGGCTCCCACCGTGGCCGTCGGCGCACCGGGCGCACCGGTGCGTCTGGCCGGCTGCTGCACCCCCGTCCCGCCCGACGGCATCACCGGGTTCACCGTGCGCGGCGGGGCGGTCACCGTGCACCGCGAGGAGTGCCCTGCGGTGGCCCGTATGCGGGAGGTCGGCCGGACAGCCGTCGAGGCCCGTTGGAACGATCCGGACGGCTGGAGCGGCACCGCCGACTGCAGGGTCACACTCGTCGCCGAGTCCTTCGGACGCCCCCGGCTCCTCGCCGATCTCACCGAGGCCATCGCGACAGCGGAAGCGGCCATCGTGTCCGCGACCGTCGAACCGCCCAGTGAGCAGCGCGTACGACACACCTACACACTGCAACTGCCGGATGCCGCAGGGCTGCCGGGCCTCATGCGGGCCATGCGCGACGTACCGGGCGTGTACGACGTGAGCCGGGCCCAGCAGCCCACCGCCACACGCTGACCACTGCCACAGGTCCCCTCCCTGCCCGCCCACGGCGTCCCCGTTCGGGTGGTGCGGCGCGCGCCACCCCCGCGTGGAGCGTGCGCACTGGTAGCCGTAGTCCATGCCGCTCACCTCCCGCCGACTGCGTGCCGCCCTGCTGGCCACCGCGTCGGTCACCCTCGTCGCCGCCACCCTGCCCGCACCCGAGCCGCTCGGCATCGGCGACCGCCTGTTCCCGCACCTCGGCAACCCCGGCTACGACGTCCTCTCGTACGACATCTCGCTCACCTACGGTGGCAGCAACGGCAAGCCCCTCGACGCCGTCACCACGATCGACGCGCGGGCCACCGAAACCCTGGAACGCATCAATCTCGACTTCGCCCGGGGCTCCGTCCGATCCGTCGAAGTCAACGGGCGGGAGTCGGAGTTCGCCACCGCGGGCGAGGACCTGGTCGTCGACGCGCCCTCCCGGATCCCGGCGGGGACGCCGGTGCGGGTCACCGTCCGGCACACGAGCGACCCCTCGGGGGACCAGGCCGACGGGGGCTGGGTCCCGACCGCCGACGGTCTCGCGATGGCGAACCAGGCCGACGCCGCACACCGGGTCTTCCCCGGCAACGACCACCCCGCGGACAAGGCGTACTTCACCTTCCGGGTGACCGCGCCGAAGGACCTCACGGTCGTGGCGGGCGGCCTTCCCGCCGGAAAGCGGGACCACGCGGGCACCACCACCTGGACCTACCGCACCGTGCACCCGATGGCGACGGAACTGGCCCAGGTGTCCATCGGGCGCTCCGCGGTCCTGCACCGCACCGGGCCGGGCGGACTGCCGGTCCGCGACGTCGTGCCCGTGGCCGACCGGGAGAAGCTCGAGCCCTGGCTGAAGAAGACCCCGGCGCAACTGGCGTGGATGGAGAAGCAGGTCGGCCCGTATCCGTTCGAGACGTACGGACTCCTGGTCGCGGACACCGAGACGGGCTTCGAGCTGGAGACCCAGACACTCTCGCTCTTCGAACGCTCCCTGTTCACCCGTACCGGATACCCGGAGTGGTACGTCGACTCGGTCATGGTGCACGAGCTCGCCCACCAGTGGTTCGGGAACAGCGTCTCCCCGCGGTCCTGGTCCGATCTGTGGCTCAACGAGGGACACGCGACCTGGTACGAGGCCCGCTACGCCGAGGAACACGCGCAGAAGCCGGTGGAGCGGCGCATGCGTGAGGCATACGCCCGCTCCGACGCGTGGCGCGCCGCCGGCGGGCCGCCCGCCGGCGGCGCGCCACGCACCCCCGACCACAAGATCAGCCTGTTCCGCCCCGTCGTGTACGACGGGAGCGCACTCGTCCTCTACGCCCTGCGCGAGGAGATCGGCGAGGCCGCGTTCGACCGCCTGGAGCGGACCTGGGTGCGTGTCCACCGGGACGGATCGGCGACCACCCGGCAGTTCACGGCCCTGGCGTCGCGGATCGCGGGGCGGGACCTGACGGCCTTCTTCGACGGGTGGCTGTACGGGAAGAAGACCCCGCCGATGCCGGGACACCCTGACTGGCGCAGCGGGACACCCGGGAACGCGGGGAAGAGCCCCGCGCGGACACCGAAACCCGAGTGACGAGCCCCACGGGGACATGCCACTATCGACGCGTCGGCACGGCAGCCGGCCGGTGGTTCTCCCCCATGGGAATCTTCCGGCTGTGTCACGCGTTGTGACTGACGAACCCGACTTCTATCGACGTAAGGATCCAATGACCTCCTCTTCTTCCCTTCCCCAGGACGCGCAGGACGCGCAGAGCGCCACGGAAGCCACCTCCGAGAGCCTCACCGAGAGCCTTCGGGCCGACGCCCTGATGGAAGAGGACGTCGCCTGGAGCCATGAGATCGACGGAGAGCGGGACGGCGCCCAGCTCGACCGTTCCGAGCGTGCGGCGCTGCGCCGTGTGGCGGGTCTCTCCACCGAGCTCGAAGACGTCACCGAGGTCGAGTACCGGCAGCTGCGCCTCGAGCGCGTGGTTCTCGTCGGTGTCTGGACCTCGGGGACCGTCCACGACGCCGAGATCTCCCTCGCGGAGCTCGCGGCCCTCGCCGAGACGGCGGGAGCCCAGGTGCTCGACGCCGTCTTCCAGCGGCGCGACAAGCCGGACCCGGCCACGTACATCGGCTCGGGCAAGGCCTTGGAGCTGCGCGACATCGTTCTCGAATCCGGGGCCGACACCGTCGTCTGCGACGGTGAGCTCAGCCCCGGCCAGCTGATCCATCTGGAAGACGTCGTCAAGGTCAAGGTGGTCGACAGGACCGCGCTGATCCTCGACATCTTCGCCCAGCACGCCAAGTCCCGGGAGGGCAAGGCGCAGGTGTCGCTGGCACAGATGCAGTACATGCTCCCGCGCCTGCGCGGCTGGGGGCAGTCGCTGTCCCGTCAGATGGGCGGCGGCGGTTCCAGCGGCGGTGGCGGCATGGCCACGCGCGGTCCCGGTGAGACCAAGATCGAGACGGACCGGCGACGGATCCGCGAGAAGATGGCGAAGATGCGCCGGGAGATCGCGGAGATGAAGACCGGCCGTGAGATCAAGCGCCAGGAACGCAGGCGCAACAAGGTGCCCTCGGTGGCGATCGCCGGGTACACCAACGCCGGGAAGTCCTCGTTGCTCAACCGGCTGACCGGCGCGGGCGTCCTCGTGGAGAACTCTCTGTTCGCGACCCTCGACCCGACCGTGCGCCGGGCCGAGACGCCGAGCGGCCGGATCTACACCCTGGCCGACACCGTCGGCTTCGTGCGGCACCTTCCCCACCATCTGGTCGAGGCCTTCCGCTCCACCATGGAGGAGGTCGGCGAATCCGACCTCATCCTGCATGTGGTGGACGGCTCCCACCCGGTGCCGGAGGAGCAGCTCGCCGCCGTGCGCCAGGTGATCCGGGAGGTCGGCGCGGTCGACGTACCCGAGGTCGTCGTGATCAACAAGGCGGACGCGGCGGACCCGCTCGTGCTGCAGCGCCTGCTGCGCAACGAGAAGCACGCGATCGCGGTGTCCGCACGGACCGGCGCCGGTATCGACGAGCTCCTCGCGCTCATCGACGCCGAGCTGCCGCGGCCTTCGGTGGAGATCGAGGCGCTCGTGCCCTACACCCAGGGCGGACTCGTCTCCCGGGTGCATGCCGAGGGTGAGGTGATCTCCGAGGAGCACACGCCGGAGGGCACGCTGCTCAAGGCGCGGGTGCACGAGGAGCTCGGATCGGACCTCGCGGTCTTCGTCCCGGTGAATCACTGACGCGGTAGACGCACAGGAGGCCGGGTTCCCCTTCCCGAGGGGAGCCCGGCCTCCTGCGTGCGGTCCTGCTGCCTACTGTCCCGCGTACTTCTTGCTCACGGCCTTGTAGATGCCCTCGGCCTCCTTGCCCAGGCGGGGGCCGGCCAGCCAGCCCGCCGTCACCGGGCCGATGGAGGTGTTGGAGACCAGAGCCGGCTTGCCGTCCTGGCCCTCAGCGACCCAGCCACCGCCTGAGGAACCGCCGGTCATCGTGCACCCGATGCGGTACATCGTCGGCTGCTGCTCGAAGACGGTCAGGCGGCCCGGCCGGTCGGTGCACCGGAGTGCCTTCTGGCCGTCGAACGGCGGGGCCGCCGGATACCCGGTGGCCGTCATGCTGTCGATCTCCGGGACGGCCGGGGCGCCGAACTCGACCGGGAGCGCAGAACCGACGGTCTCCTCCAGGGACTTGCCCGTCGAGCCCTTCTCCGGTGCGACCTGCAGCACCGCGAAGTCGTACGGCGCGCCCTGGCCACCGGTGGCGGCACCCTGGCTGATCCACTGGTCGGAGGTCTGCGCCCACTGGCCCCACCACACGCCGTAAGGAGCGATCTCCTCCTTCGTCGCGTTCTGCAGCTCGGCCGTCGACATGCCGCTGTCGTTGTACGAGGGGACGAAGGCGATGTTGCGGTACCAGCCGCCGTTCTTGCCGGCGTGCACACAATGCCCGGCCGTCCAGACCATGTTGGACTTGCCCGGGTGGGCCGGGTCCTGCACCACGGTCGCCGAGCAGACCATCGAGCCCTCGGGGCCGTCGAACAGGAGCTTCCCGGACTCCGGGGCGCTGCCGTGGTACGGCGTTCGGACGTTCGTCGCCTCGACCGCTGCGGGGGTCGGGTCCGTCACGCCCTCGTCGCCGGAGATGTCGGGGTCGACGGGGGTCGCCGGGGGCTTGTCGGCCTCCCGCATCCGGTCCGGGTCCCAGAGGTCCTCGATGATCGGATTGACGTAGTCCTTGGCCTCACGCAGCCAGGTGTCCTTGTCCCAGTTCTTCCACTCGCCGTCCCGCCACTTGTCGAGGTCGATCCCGTGCTCCTTGAGCCGGTCCTTGAGGTCGTCCGGGATGACGACCTTCCCGTCCGAGGACTGGCCGGTGGCAGTGCTCGGCCCGGCGGCCGCGCCGTCCTCCTCCGGCCCGCAGGCGGTGGCGGTGAGCGTGAGGACAGCGGCGAGGGTGGCTGCGGCGAACACCTGGGGGGTGCGACGTACGCTCCCCCCGCGGTGTGCGGTGTCGGTCGGGCGCATGGGTCGCATCTGGGATCCCCCTGGGACTTCGTCACTGACTTCGGTGCCGCACCGCGGACTCGGGGCGCGCGGGCACGGCCCTGCGGGCCACGGCACGCCGCCTGGGAGCGGCGGCTCCGTCCGTGGTGCGGCCCCTACTATGCCGGTGCTGATGGGGACGGTCCGCGGCAGGGCCACGGTTCCGGCGGCGCAAGGATCTTCCGATTTACCCGTGATCTCCCGTGTTCCGCGTCGTTGGTACGTACGGGGGACACCCGGACGGCGTTCATCTGCGCAGTCCGTCCCCGGGGGACCGCACCGAGGTGCAACTCAACTGTTACCGCAGGAGGACCGAACAGCCGTGGCCGTGACCGAACCAGCTCCGGTGGCACCTTCTCCTGCGCACGACGGGATCCTGCGGCGCCAGGCGCTACGGGAGTCCGCTGCCCGCACCTATGCGCGGTCCCTGCCGATCGTGCCCGTGCGCGCGCGTGGCATGACCATCGAGGGCGCCGACGGACGGCGCTATCTCGACTGTCTCTCAGGGGCCGGCACGCTGGCCCTCGGCCACAACCACCCCGTGGTGCTCGAAGCCATCAGAAAGGTCATCGACTCCGGCGCACCGCTGCACGTGCTCGACCTCGCCACCCCCGTCAAGGACGCCTTCACGACCGAGCTGTTCGCCACCCTGCCCCGTGAGCTGGCGGACAACGCCCGGATCCAGTTCTGCGGTCCGGCGGGCACGGATGCCGTCGAGGCGGCGTTCAAGCTGGCCCGGGCAGCGAGCGGACGCAGCGAACTTCTGGCGTTCACCGGCGCGTACCACGGTATGACCGCCGGTGCCCTGGCCGCCTCCGGCGGCGCCACGGACGTGCGGGTGACGCGGCTGCCCTTCCCGCACAACTACCGCTGCCCCTTCGGAGTCGGCGGGGAACGGGGCGCGGACATCGCCGCGCGCTGGACCGAGTACCTCCTGGACGATCCCAAGGGCGGGGTGCCCGCTCCGGCCGCCATGATCCTGGAGCCCGTCCAGGGCGAGGGCGGGGTGAATCCCGCCCCCGACGGCTGGATGCGCCGGATGCGGGAGATCACCCAGGAGCGTTCCATCGCCCTGATCGCGGACGAGGTGCAGACCGGAGTCGGCAGGACGGGTACTTTCTGGGCGGTCGAGCACAGCGGTATCGTGCCCGATGTGATGGTGCTCTCGAAAGCCATCGGAGGCTCGCTGCCCCTCGCGGTGATCGTCTACCGCTCCGAGCTCGACCTCTGGCAGCCCGGCGCCCACGCGGGCACGTTCCGGGGCAACCAGCTCGCCATGGCGGCCGGTGCCGCGACCCTCGCGTACGTACGGGAGAACAGGCTCGCCGAGCGCGCGGGGACGCTGGGCGCGCGCATAACCGCCAGGCTGCAGGCGCTGAGCGCCGACCATCCGAGCATCGGTGACGTCCGGGGGCGCGGCCTCATGATCGGCATCGAGCTCGTCGACCCCGAGGCCGAACCGCTCGACGTAACCGCCGAGAACGGCTCCGCCCCGCCGCCCGATCCATCCCTCGCCGCCGCGGTGCAGCAGGAATGCCTGCGCCGCGGCCTCATCGTCGAACTCGGCGGCCGGCACGGCGCCGTCGTCCGGCTGCTCCCTCCCCTCACTCTCACCGACGAACAGGCGACGGCGGTGGTCGACCGCCTCGCCGACGCGCTGAGAGCGGCCGAGAGTTCTGCGTACCGCCGGGCTGCTGCCGCGCCGGCCCGCTGATCCCGGACCCCTCACAAGGAAGACCGCCGTGAACCCCACCCCTGCGCCCGAGGCCGACGGCCCCCTCACCAGCCAGCAGCGAGGACACGACCTGCCGGAAGGCCAACTCGCCGTCGAGTCGACGACCGTGCCGCGCCAGAAGGCAGGCCCGCGCGGAGCCCCGTCCTCCGGGACGGACACCCCCACGGACCACTCCACGTTCACCTCCACGGCCGCCGTCGCGGCGGACCGCTCCAGCCACGCGGAGCAGGATCCACTGGACCACCCGGACCCGTTCAAGGCAGCGGACTCGGCCGGTACGGAGAACCTGCTGCGCTGCTGGACCAGGGAGAACGACCTGCCCCGCCCGGCGGGAAGCACACTGCGCATTCCGCTCCCCGCGAGCGGCACCGCACTGACCGTCCAGGTCGCCCACTGGTCCCCGACTGGCTGGCACCGCTTCGGGACTCCGGTCCTGGAGAACGCCCCCGTCGGCGCTCCGGACGTCGATGCCGTCACCGTCGCCGCGCTGCTGAGCCGCGAGTGCGAGCGGAACGCCGGAACCGACCTGGTAGCCAGGGTCGCGGACTCCGTACGGCACACAGCTACCTTCATCGCGGGCCGGCGCCGCACACCCACCGCGCCGCCCGAGGCAGACCTCTTCCTCACCGCCGAGCAGTCACTCGTCCTCGGCCACCCCCTGCACCCCACGCCCAAGAGCCGCGAGGGTCTCTCCGAATCCGAGACGCTGCTCTACTCACCCGAGCTGCGCGGTTCCTTCCCGCTCCACTGGATGGCCGTGGACCGCTCCGTGCTGGCCACGGAGTCCTCGTGGACGAAGGCCGGCCGGACGGTCCCCGCAGAGGCCCTCCTGGCCCCTCACGCCGGGGGACTGAGTCTCCCCGAAGGGACCACGGCCCTCCCGCTCCACCCCTGGCAGGCCGCGGAGGTCCTGCGCCGGCCCGAGGTCGTCTCCCTGTGCGAGAAGGGCCTGCTGCACGACCTCGGTCCGCACGGGGAACGCTGGCACCCCACCTCCTCCGTCCGCACCGTGCACCGCCCCGGCTCCGACCTCATGCTGAAGCTGTCCCTGGGCGTACGCATCACCAACTCCCGCCGCGAGAACCTCCGCAAGGAACTCCACCGGGGAGCCGAGGTCCACCGGCTGCTGCGCACCGGGCTGGCGGAACGGTGGCAGGCGGCGCATCCGGGGTTCGACATCGTCCGGGACCCCGCCTGGCTGGCCGTCGATCACCTGGACGGCAGCCCCGTGCCCGGGCTCGACGTGATGCTCCGTCACAATCCGTTCGGACCGGCCGACGACGCGGTGTGCATCGCGGGACTCACCGCTCCCCGTCCTTGGCCCGGCCGGCCGGGCACCCACTCGCGGCTCGCGGACACGGTCTCCTCGCTGGCCGCACGCACGGGCAGGACGACCGGGGCCGTGTGCGCGGAATGGTTCCTGCGCTACCTCGACCGTGTCGTCCTGCCCGTCCTCTGGCTCGACGCACACGCAGGCGTCGCCCTCGAAGCCCACCAGCAGAACACGATCGTGCTCCTCGACGCGGACGGCTGGCCCGTCGGCGGCAGGTACCGCGACAACCAGGGCTACTACTTCCGGGAATCCCACCGGTCAGCTCTCGAACGCAGGCTCCCGGGCATCGGAGCGGTCAGCGACACCTTCGTATCCGACGCCGTCACGGACGAGCGGCTCGCCTACTACCTCGGCATCAACAACGTGTTCGGGCTGATCGGGGCCTTCGGCGCCCAGCGGCTCGCCGACGAACGGCTGCTCCTCGCCGCGTTCCGCCGCTTCCTCGAAGGCGCCGTCCCGCTGGGCTCCTCCCTGCCCGCCTACCTCCTGGAAACCGGGAAGCTGCGCTGCAAGGCCAACCTGCTGACCCGGATGCACGGCCTCGACGAACTCGTCGGGCCGGTCGACACCCAGTCCGTGTACGTCACCATCGCCAACCCGCTGCACGCCTGAGGGACACGACCGACCGAACGCACGAGAGGGGAGCGTCACGGTGCACCGAGCCGATGCCCACACCGATACCGGTGCCGTCCCGCCCGCCGCCACCGGTACCGAGGACACTCTGGAGCTGCGGCTCACCGAAGAGCTTCTCGCCGTGCTCGGTGACGCCCCCGCGGCGACCGCCGCGGGGGCCGACGTCTCCGCTCTCGTGGGCGACCCCGGCACATGGCAGCCGGTCACCACCCCCGCCGGGGTGTTCCAACTCGTCGTGGTGCAGCCGGAGCGCGATCTCCCGGTGATCACCCGCTGGATGAACGACCCGGCGGTGGCCGCCTTCTGGGAGCTCGCAGGGCCGGATTCGGTCACCGACACCCATCTCCGCCGCCAACTGGCAGGTGACGGCCGCAGCGTTCCCTGCCTCGGTGTCCTCGGCGGTACGCCCATGAGCTACTGGGAGATCTACCGGGCGGACCTGGACCCGCTGGCCCGTCACTACCCGGCGCGGCCGCACGACATGGGGGTCCACCTCCTCATCGGCGGTGTGGGAAATCGCGGACGGGGTGTCGGCACCGTGCTGCTGAGGGCCGTCTCCGATCTCGTACTCGACAACCGTCCGCTCTGCGGCCGTGTCGTCGCGGAGCCTGACCTGCGCAACACCCCCTCCGTGTCCGCCTTCCTGGGCGCCGGCTTCCGCTTCTGTGCGGAAGTGGACCTTCCCGACAAGCGAGCCGCACTGATGGTCCGCGACCGAGCCCACCGTGAACACCTGTGAAGGAACCGCTGCACCGCACAGCCCGCTCGAACCCCATCGGTCCCACCCGGAGGAGTCAACGTGCCGACATATCCTGCGAGCCACCGTCAGGCGGAGCCCCGTACGACGCTCGACAGTCCGGAACTCGACCGGGCCGCCTGGGACCGGGCGGCGGCGAGGCTCCTCGCCAAGATGCTCGGTGAGTTCGCCTACGAGGAGATCATCGAGCCTGTGCCCCTGACTGACGGTGGGGCCGGGCGGACCGGCCACTACACGGTGTCGCTCGACGACGGCGCGGACGTGAGCTTCCACGCCCGGCGGGGTGTCTACGGCAGCTGGCGCGTCGACCCCGCGACGATCCGCGAGGAGACCGCCACGGGTGCCGACGGCACCGACTTCCGCGACCCGTTGCGATTCCTCGCCCGCGGCAGCCGCCTCCTCGGCCTGGACGGGGCCACGCTCGGCCACCTCATCCGCGAACTCACCGCCACACTCGCCGCCGACGTCCGCCTCGACCGCACCGCTCTCCGCGCGGCGCAGCTCGCCGAGCTCCCTTACGCCGAACTCGAAGGACACCAGACCGGGCATCCCTGGCTCGTGGCGAACAAGGGCCGTCTCGGCTTCTCCGCCGCTGACGCCGCCCGCTTCACACCGGAAGCCCGCTCGACGACCGTACTGCCCTGGATCGCCGTGAGCACCCGGATAGCCGGCTACCGGGGAGTGGCGCGCCTCGCCGGCCCGGAAGACCTCTACGACCAGGAGCTGGACCCGCGCATCCGGGAATCCTTCGCCGCGATCCTGCGCGGACGGGCTCTCGACCCCGCGGACTATCTGTTCCTTCCCGTGCATCCGTGGCAGTGGGACGAATGGATCATTCCGCTCTTCGCTCCCGCGATCGCGGACGGCGACATCGTGCTTCTGCACCCCGACGACGACCTTCGGCTGCCGCAGCAGTCCATCCGCACTTTCACCAACGTGGGCCGACCGGACCGGCACACGGTCAAGCTACCCCTGTCGATCCTCAACACCCTTGTCTGGCGCGGCCTGCCCACCGAGCGAACGCTCGCCGCCCCGGCTGTCACCGCCTGGGTCCAGGGGCTGTGCGACGACGATCCGTTCCTCCGGGACACCTGTGGCGTCGTCCTGCTCGGCGAGGTCGCCTCGGTGGCCGTCGAGCACCCGCTCTACGACCGTCTCCCGGAGTCGCCGTACCAGTTCAAGGAGATCCTCGGAGCGATCTGGCGGGAGCCTCTCCAGCCGCGGCTCGAACCCGGCGAACGCGCCCGCACGCTGGCCTCCCTGCTGCACACGGACCCCGAGGGCCGGTCCTTCGCCGCGGAACTCGTCGCCCGCTCGGGTCTGGCCCCCGCCGCCTGGCTGACCCGGCTCTTCGCCGCGCTGCTGCCCCCGCTGCTGCACTTCCTCTACCGCTACGGGACGGTGTTCTCCCCGCACGGCGAGAACGCCATCGTCGTCTTCGACGAGAACGACGTACCGGTACGCCTCGCGATCAAGGACTTCGTCGACGACGTGAACGTCAGCGCCCGGCCGCTGCCCGAGCACGACACGATGCCTGAGGACGTCCGGAACATCCTGCTGACCGAGGAGCCTTCCTTCCTCACCCAGTTCATCCACTCGGGACTCTTCGTGGGCGTCTTCCGCTATCTCTCCCCGCTCTGCGAGGAGCAACTGGACGTACCGGAGGGTGAATTCTGGTCACTCGTCCGTGCCGAGGTCCTGAGGCACCACGCGCGTTTCCCCGATCTCAAGGAGCGGTTCGAGATCTTCGACATGCTGACGCCGACGATCGAGCGACTGTGTCTCAACCGCAACCGTCTGCATCTGGACGGCTACCGCGACCGGTCGCAGCGCCCGCACGCGGCCGTCCACGGCAGGGTCCCCAACCCGCTCCACCCCTCCGCTTGAGTCCGGGAGCGATCGGTGTTGTCGGTGGGGCGCCGTAGGGTGGACGCGCTATGACGAAGCCATCTCTTCCCGACCTCCTCCACGCCGCCGTCACCGCCGTCGGCGGTACGGAACGGCCCGGCCAGGTCTCCATGGCCGAGGCCGTCGCCGAGGCCGTCGACGACAACGCCCATCTGCTCGTGCAGGCCGGCACCGGCACAGGGAAGTCCCTGGGCTATCTGGTGCCGGCGCTGGCCCACGGCGAGCGGGTCGTGGTGGCCACGGCGACACTGGCCCTCCAGCGCCAGCTGGTCGAGCGGGACCTGCCGCGTACGGTCGACGCGCTGCACCCGCTGCTGCGCCGCCGGCCGCAGTTCGCGATGCTCAAGGGCCGGTCGAACTACCTGTGTCTCCACCGGCTCCACGAGGGGGTGCCGCAGGACGAGGAGGAGGGGCTCTTCGACCAGTTCGAAGCGGCGGCGCCGTCGAGCAAGCTGGGCCAGGACCTGCTGCGCCTGCGCGACTGGTCGGACGAGACGGAGACCGGCGACCGGGACGACCTGACACCGGGTGTCTCGGACCGTGCCTGGTCGCAGATCTCCGTCTCCTCGCGTGAGTGCCTGGGTGCCACCAAGTGTGCGTACGGAGCCGAGTGCTTCGCGGAGGCGGCCCGGGAGCGGGCCAAGCTCGCCGATGTCGTCGTCACCAACCACGCCCTTCTCGCGATCGACGCGATCGAAGGCGCCCCGGTGCTCCCCAAACACGAGGTGCTCATCGTCGACGAGGCCCATGAGCTGGTCTCCCGGGTCACCGGGGTGGCTACGGGCGAGCTCACCCCGGGGCAGGTGAACCGAGCGGTGCGCCGTGCGGCGAAGCTGGTCAACGAGAAGGTGGCCGACGCCCTGCTGACCGCGTCGGAGGGTTTCGAGCGGGTCATGGAGCTGGCGCTCCCGGGGCGCCTCGAAGAGGTCCCGGAAGACCTCGGCTACGCACTGATGGCCCTGCGTGACGCCGCGCGTACGGTGATCTCCGCCCTCGGCGGCACCCGGGACAAGTCGGTCCAGGACGAGGACGCGGTGCGTAAGCAGGCGATGGCGTCCGTCGAGTCCATCCACAGCGTCGCGGAGCGCATCACGCAGGGTTCCGAGTACGACGTCGTCTGGTACGAGCGTCACGACCGCTTCGGGGCGTCGGTCCGGATCGCGCCGCTCTCCGTGTCAGGGCTGCTGCGCGAGAAGCTGTTCGCCGAGCGGTCGGTGGTGCTGACCTCGGCCACGCTCAAGCTCGGCGGCGATTTCAACGGGGTCGGAGCATCGCTCGGACTCGCGCCCGAGGGCATGGCGGGCGACGACATCCCTCAGTGGAAGGGACTCGACGTCGGCTCGCCCTTCGACTACCCGAAGCAGGGCATTCTTTATGTCGCCCGGCACCTGGCCACACCAGGCAGGGAGGGCTCCCGCACCGACATGCTCGACGAACTCGCCGAGCTGGTGGAGGCGGCAGGCGGCCGCACCCTGGGGCTGTTCTCCTCGATGCGGGCGGCCCAGGCGGCGGCCGAGGAACTCCGCGGCCGTCAGGACAAGCCGATCCTGTTGCAGGGCGAGGAGACCCTCGGGGAGCTGATCAAGAATTTCGCGGCCGATCCCGAGACCTGCCTGTTCGGGACGCTGTCCCTGTGGCAGGGCGTCGATGTGCCCGGCCCGAGCTGTCAGCTCGTGGTCATGGACCGGATTCCGTTCCCCCGGCCGGACGATCCGCTGATGAGCGCCCGCCAGAAAGCGGTCGAGGAAGCCGGCGGAAACGGGTTCATGGCGGTGGCGGCCACCCACGCGGCACTGCTGATGGCGCAGGGTGCGGGCCGGCTCGTACGGGCCATGGGCGACAAGGGCGTGGTCGCGGTGCTCGACCCCCGGCTGGCCAACGCCCGGTACGGGAGCTATCTCCGCGCCTCCCTGCCGGACTTCTGGTACACCACGGACCGCAACCAGGCGCGGCGGTCGCTCGCTGCCATCGACGCGGCGGCCAGGACCGCGGAGTGAGTGGAAGGCGGGGCGCCGGGGGAAACCTCGGCGCCCCGCCGTAGGACCTTTTCCGTCTCCACGGAAGGCCTATGGACGACGTAAGGGCCCCGGGACCGACGCAGGGGTCCCGGGGCCCGGTCCGGGACCGACGGCGGTCAAACCCGCCGCAGCACCGCCACGACCTTGCCCAGGATGGTCGCCTCGTCACCGGGGATCGGCTGGTAGGCGGAGTTGTGCGGGAGCAGCCATACATGGCCGTCCTCGCGCTTGAAGCGCTTGACCGTGGCCTCGCCGTCCAGCATGGCTGCCACGATGTCGCCGTTCTCCGCGACGGGCTGGCGACGCACCGTGACCCAGTCCCCGTCCATGATCGCCGCCTCGATCATCGAATCACCGACGACCTTCAGCACGAAGAGCTCGCCGTCACCGACGAGCTGGCGGGGGAGCGGGAAGACGTCCTCGACGGACTCCTCGGCGAGGATCGGCCCGCCGGCGGCGATCCGGCCGACCAGCGGCACATAGGAAGCCGCGGGCTTCCCGGTGGTGTCGGTCGGCTGCGAGGTGGGCTGGTCCGATCCCCGGACCTCGTAGGCGCGCGGCCGATGGGGGTCGCGGCGCAGGAAGCCCTTGCGCTCCAGGGCCATCAGCTGGTGGGCGACGGACGAGGTGCTGGACAGTCCCACCGCCTGGCCGATCTCGCGCATCGACGGGGGATAGCCACGCCGCTGCACGGAATCCCGGATCACCTCGATCACGCGCCGCTGCCGGTCCGTGAGCCCCGAGCTGTCCGCCCTGATCCCCGGGGGGCGGCCGGGCAAGGAGCGTGCGGGTCGCGTGGGCTCGGGCCCCTCCGCGTTCATGACTGAGTCATTCATGGCATGCACCGGCTCAAGTCGGCCCTGGGAGCGGTGGTCCTGGGCAGTGATGGTGGCGCTGTCTGCGGTGGTGGTCACGTCGGCCCCTCTCGAATGGTCTCCCTGGTTAGGCAACGGTAGTAGCTTTCGAAAGGTTGCGCCAAACACACGTTCGAGTGAAAAACAAATAAAGGGCCGCCACGGACTTGCCGAGAGGTGTATGTGCTGTAGCGGTGGGCCGGAAGTGGGGCGCCGGTGCCAGGGGTCACGCTAGCGCTCCGCCGGTCGGTCTCCATGTGCGGGGTGTGGCCCCGGCGGTTCGCGAGGGGGGCGTGCGGTGGCGCGCGAGAGAGGCCGGCGGTGCGGTGCGAGGATGCCCGCGGGGCCGTGTCCGGGTCCGCCGCCGGGTGCCCCGCGGCCTCGACGGCCGCGCGTTTCCAGTACCCTCGTGCCGGGCCGTGATCCGACCGCCGGGCCTCGCCGAAGCGCGACACGCGCGAGGGGTACGGGTGGAGCGAAACCCTAGATGTAGTGGTTGGCTTGCTCTTGTCGCCCATAAGTAGTGGTCCCCGGTCCATCGGGGTCGAGTTCATCGCCTATGCTTGTGACTGTCCTCAGGGGCCCTGAACAGGGCACGGAGGGCCATTCAGTCGTGCTGTGAAGGAGGGTTCGGAGATATGCACTGCCCCTTCTGCAGGCACCCCGACAGCAGGGTCGTGGACAGCCGCACGACGGACGACGGGACGTCGATCCGACGGCGCCGCCAGTGCCCCGACTGCTCCCGTCGCTTCACGACGGTGGAGACCTGCTCGCTGATGGTGGTCAAGCGCAGTGGCGTGACCGAACCCTTCAGCCGCACCAAGGTCATCTCGGGGGTCCGCAAGGCATGCCAGGGCCGCCCGGTCACCGAGGACGCCCTGGCGAAGCTCGGCCAGCGGGTCGAGGAGGCCGTGCGGGCCACGGGGAGCGCCGAGCTGACGACACACGACGTGGGTCTGGCCATACTCGGACCCTTGCAGGAGCTCGACCTGGTCGCGTACCTGCGTTTCGCTTCGGTGTACCGGGCGTTCAACTCGCTCGAGGACTTCGAGACCGCCATCACGGAACTCCGTGAGCAGCGGCCCCGGGCAGAGCAATGCGGGAGCGGCGAGACCCCCGAGGTCCCCGCCCCCGCCGCAGTCGCCGCTGATTGACCAACGAAGCCGGCCCGCGGGGCGGCGGAGCCGGCGGTGAGCGGCACCAGACCTGTTCCGTGACGCCGCGCGTGGCGTCCGGAGCATCAGACACACACTGTGCCCTGGGAAGAACTGGGCACTTCAGGGCGTTTTTGCCCACATATGGGAGGCGGCATGACAGAGACGGCGAGCGGCCCGGCACGAGGTTCCCGTACCAAGGGAGCCAAGTCGACTGCGACCAAGCAGGGCCTGCGCATCGAGCGCATCCACACGACTCCCGGCGTGCATCCGTACGACGAGGTCGTGTGGGAGCGCCGTGACGTCGTCATGACCAACTGGCGCGACGGCTCGGTCAACTTCGAGCAGCGTGGCGTCGAGTTCCCCGGCTTCTGGTCGGTGAACGCGGTCAACATCGTCACCAGCAAGTACTTCCGCGGGGCTGTCGGCACGCCGCAGCGCGAGACGGGTCTGCGACAGCTGATCGACCGGATCGTGAAGACCTACCGGAAGGCCGGCGAGGAGCACGGCTACTTCGCTTCCCCCGCCGACGCCGAGATCTTCGAGCACGAGCTGGCCTACGCCCTCCTGCACCAGATCTTCAGCTTCAACTCGCCGGTCTGGTTCAACGTCGGAACGCCCCAGCCGCAGCAGGTCTCGGCCTGCTTCATCCTGGCCGTCGACGACTCGATGGAGTCGATCCTCGACTGGTACAAGGAAGAGGGCATGATCTTCAAGGGCGGCTCCGGTGCCGGCCTGAACCTGTCCCGCATCCGCTCCTCCAAGGAGCTGCTCTCCTCCGGCGGCAACGCCTCCGGCCCTGTCTCCTTCATGCGTGGCGCCGACGCCTCCGCGGGAACGATCAAGTCGGGTGGCGCCACCCGCCGCGCGGCCAAGATGGTCATCCTCGACGTCGACCACCCCGACATCGAGAACTTCATCGAGACCAAGGTGAAGGAGGAGGAGAAGATCCGCGCCCTTCGTGACGCGGGCTTCGACATGGACCTGGGCGGCGACGACATCACGTCCGTCCAGTACCAGAACGCCAACAACTCGGTCCGCGTGAACGACGAGTTCATGAAGGCCGTCGAGTCCGACGGGAAGTTCGGGCTGCGCGCCCGGATGACCGGTGACGTCATCGAAGAGGTCGAGGCGAAGTCCCTCTTCCGCAAGATGGCCGAAGCGGCCTGGGCCTGTGCCGACCCCGGCATCCAGTACGACGACACCATCAACCAGTGGCACACCTGCCCGGAGTCCGGCCGCATCAACGGCTCGAACCCCTGCAGCGAGTACATGCACCTGGACAACACCTCGTGCAACCTCGCTTCGCTGAACCTGATGAAGTTCCTCAAGGACGACGGTGAGGGCCACCAGTCCTTCCAGGCCGAGCGCTTCGCCAAGGTCGTCGAGCTGGTCATCACCGCGATGGACATCTCGATCTGCTTCGCGGACTTCCCGACCCAGAAGATCGGCGAGAACACCCGCGCCTACCGCCAGCTGGGCATCGGCTACGCCAACCTCGGCGCTCTGCTGATGGCCACCGGGCACGCGTACGACAGCGACGGCGGCCGTGCGCTCGCCGGCGCCATCACCTCGCTGATGACGGGCACGTCCTACCGGCGCTCCGCCGAGCTCGCCGCTGTCGTCGGCCCGTACGACGGTTACGCCCGCAACGCCGAGCCGCACCAGCGCGTCATGAAGCAGCACTCGGACGCCAACGCCGTGGCCGTCCACGTCGACGACCTGGACTCGCCGGTCTGGGCCGCCGCCACGGAGGCATGGCAGGACGTGCTCCGCCTCGGCGCGAAGAACGGCTTCCGCAACGCCCAGGCCTCGGTCATCGCCCCGACCGGCACCATCGGTCTCGCGATGTCCTGCGACACCACCGGCCTCGAGCCGGACCTCGCCCTGGTCAAGTTCAAGAAGCTCGTCGGCGGCGGCTCGATGCAGATCGTCAACGGCACGGTGCCGCAGGCCCTGCGCCGTCTCGGCTACCAGCCGGAGCAGATCGAGGCGATCGTCGCCCACATCGCCGACAACGGCAACGTGATCGACGCGCCCGCTCTCAAGACCGAGCACTACGAGGTCTTCGACTGCGCCATGGGCGAGCGTTCCATCTCGGCCATGGGGCACGTCCGGATGATGGCGGCCATCCAGCCGTGGATCTCCGGCGCACTGTCCAAGACCGTGAACCTGCCGGAGACGGCCACGGTCGAGGACGTCGAGGAGGTCTACTTCGAGGCGTGGAAGATGGGCGTCAAGGCGCTCGCGATCTACCGCGACAACTGCAAGGTCGGCCAGCCCCTCTCCGCCAAGACGAAGGAGAAGGAGAAGGAGGCGGTCACCGCCAAGGCCGAGGACACCATCCGCACGGCTGTCGAGAAGGTCGTCGAGTACCGCCCGGTCCGCAAGCGTCTGCCCAAGGGCCGCCCGGGGATCACGACCTCCTTCACGGTGGGTGGCGCCGAGGGTTACATGACCGCCAACTCCTACCCGGACGACGGTCTCGGTGAGGTCTTCCTGAAGATGTCCAAGCAGGGCTCCACCCTCGCCGGCATGATGGACGCCTTCTCGATCGCGGTCTCGGTCGGTCTGCAGTACGGCGTGCCGCTGGAGACCTACGTCTCCAAGTTCACCAACATGCGCTTCGAGCCGGCCGGTATGACGGACGACCCGGACGTGCGGATGGCGCAGTCGATCGTCGACTACATCTTCCGCCGCCTGGCGCTCGACTTCCTGCCGTTCGAGACGCGCTCCGCGCTCGGCATCCACTCGGCCGAGGAGCGTCAGCGTCACCTCGACACCGGGTCGTACGAGCCCGCCTTCGGGGACGGCGAGCTGGACGTGGAGAGTCTGGCCCAGTCCGCCCCCGTGCGCGTGGAACCGCTGAAGGCCGTCGCGCCGCCCGAGGAGAGCGCCGCTGAGAAGCCGGCTCCCAGGGCCGCGCACACCTCGGCCGAGCTGGTCGAGATGCAGCTCGGCATCAGCGCGGACGCGCCGCTGTGCTTCTCGTGCGGCACGAAGATGCAGCGTGCCGGCTCCTGCTACATCTGCGAGGGCTGCGGCTCCACCAGCGGGTGCAGCTGATACTGCGCTTAGCCGCACCGGACGGGACAACCGGTGCGGACCGCACGGGTAGCTGACCAGCAGCGCACGAAGGGGACCGGCCGTCGGCCGGTCCCCTTCGGCGTGCCGTCACGCCGCACGGGGCGTGGCCAGGATGATCCGTCGTGCGAGGACGGTGGATGAGCAGCACGACACCCCTGCCGAAGGTGTGGGTGCCGGTCGAGTCTTCGGTCCAGCCCCTCGAAGAGGCCGTCTTCGAGGGGTGCCGAACATCATCAGGATGATCCTTCCCAGGCGCCCTCGACGTGGCGTCAGGGGCCCGCGCCCCGTCGGACATCAGCCGGACCGGCTCCCCATCACCGAGGCGAACGAATCAGGATCGCCGTCGAAGCCGCGGACGTCCCCCCGGAAGCCCCAGGACCCCGAGGCATCCCGGACGAACTCCGCGACGACCGCGGCGCTGGCGGCGGCCACCGCCGAGAAGTCGTTCTCCGCCAGATTCGTGTAGCCCTCGCGGATCTGCACGGCCGTGTGTTCTATCTGGCCGAAGGTCTTGCGGCCGTCGCGCTGCTGGATGGCCACACCGACGACGACCCTGGAGTACGCGTCCGACAGCCGGTCCAGTTCGAGTGTCATCACCTCGTCGAAGCCGAACCCCTGTCCGGTCCGGCTGTCCCGGTTCAGCGTGATCGTCCCGTCCGGCGACCTGCTGTCGAAGTGCACGAGATAGGCGGGAGTGCCGTAGGGCGAGTCGGTCCCGTACGTGGCCGCGATGATGTCGAGGTCGTTGGCGGGTTCGCCGGTGGCGCTGGGGTCCCACTTGACCCTCACTTCTACCTTCTCGATGTCCTTGTTGGGAGTGCTCATCGGACATGCCTCCTCGCTGCTGGACCGTCGGACCTCTTCCATCCTCAGATCATGTCCGTAACTGTCCGTGGATCCAACCGCGTTGGAAACGGACGTCGTATTCGGGCCATGGTGTGGCCTGAGTTGTGCGCCGCAGGCGCCAACAGGCCCCGGCCGGTGCCGAGCGTGACCCGCGCCACGCCGGGCGCCGTACGATGGCGCAGTGCTGGTCAAGTGGATTCGCTGCACCGTGGTGGACCGCCACGGTTTCGAGCGGGGGCAGCGGAAGTGGGCGGGGCTGCTCGGTGAGCCGGGATTCCGTACCCAGAGCGGCGGGTGGAGCCGAGGGCGGCCCGACGTCGCCCACGTGTTCGCGTTCTGGGAGAACCGGGTCTTCTACGATTCCTTCATGGCCCGCGGGCATGACAAGCTGGCCGCGCCGCAGTCCGGCACGTACAAGGACATGCGTGTCAGTCTCTTCGAGTACCGATTCGATGTGAAGACAGGTTTCACGCCGGACTTCACCGATGCGGACGTGGTCAGGGTCGCGCACAGCCGGGTGTACGAGGACCGGGTCGACCACTTCGCGCTCATGCAGCAACGTGTGTGGAACCCCGCCATGGCCGGTTCTCCCGGGATGCTGCGCGGACTCTTCGGAGAAGCCCCGGGACATGAGTTCCTGGTGTTGTCCATGTGGCAGTCGAGCACCGAGCGCGGCAAGTACCGGCCCGAGGGCGTCGCCCGGCTCTCGGCGCGGGCCGAGACCGAGAAGGACGTCGAATCGCTCACGGGGGACGTGGTGCAGCTCGAACCGTCGTGGACGGTCTGACCCGCACCCCTCCGGCCGTTTCCTCGGTCACATACGCCCGATGGAGCCCGCACAGTTGCTCGACCGGGCCGGACGGCATCTAGGGTCGGTACATGGCACGACCGCAACGCATCGTTCTTGTCCGCCACGGCGAGTCCGAGGGCAACGTCGACGACACGGTCTACGAACGTGAGCCCGACCACGCCCTCAGGCTCACGTCCAAGGGCAGGCGTCAGGCGGCGGCGACGGGCTCCCGGCTGCGTGAGACCTTCGGCGACGAGCGTGTAAGCGTCTACATCTCGCCCTACCGGCGAACCCATGAGACGTTCAGGGCGTTCGGCCTCGAACCGGAACATGTGCGCATCAGGGAGGAGCCCCGGCT
Organism: Streptomyces mutomycini; assembly: GCF_001700505.1. Lineage (GTDB taxonomy): Bacteria > Actinomycetota > Actinomycetes > Streptomycetales > Streptomycetaceae > Streptomyces > Streptomyces mutomycini. Next base: position 64,628 of record NZ_MAPV01000094.1, on the reverse strand, counting down.
GCGCGAGCAGGACTGGGGCAATTGGCAGGACCGGGACGACGTCAGGCTGCAGAAGGTCTACCGGGACGCCTACGGGCACTTCTTCTACCGCTTCGCGCAGGGTGAGTCCGGTGCCGATGTGTACGACCGGGTCGACGCGTTCCTGGAGAGCCTCCACCGCAGCTTCGAGGCGCCCGACCATCCGCCCAACGTCCTGCTGGTCACCCACGGGCTGACCATGAGGCTCTTCTGCATGCGCTGGTTCCACTGGTCGGTCGCGGAATTCGAGTCGCTGTCCAATCCCGGAAACGGTGAATCCAGGGTGCTGCTGCTCGGTGAGGACGGCCGGTACACGCTCGACCGGCCCTTCGAGCAGTGGCGCACTCCTGAGCCGTACGGCATCACCGGATAGAGTGGCAGGGCGATGACCGCTGACTCTGCTACTGACCGCTTCGAACGCGCTCTGGCCAGCCTGCGTGGACTCTCCGTGGGAGATGCCCTCGGCTCCCAGTTCTTCGTCCCGGCCAACTACCCCTTGCTCAAGAGCCGGGACCTGCCGCCCGACGGCTGGCAGTGGACCGACGACACCGAGATGGCCTGCTCCGTGCTGGCCGTACTGGCCTCCCACGAGCGTGTCGACCAGGACGCGCTCGCCCACTCCTTCGCCCGGCACCACGACTTCGACCGGGGCTACGGGCCCGCGGTCAACCGGTTGCTCAGGCTGGTGAGAGAAGGCGGCGACTGGCGTGAGCTGGCATCTGCCCTCTTCCAGGGCCAGGGCTCCTGGGGCAACGGTTCGGCGATGCGTATCGCGCCGCTGGGCGCCTGGTACGCGCACGACCCGGAGCAGGCCACGCACCAGGCGGAGATCTCCTCGTACACCACCCACCAGCACCGCGAAGCCGTCGTGGGGGCCATGGCCGTCGCGGCCGCCGCCGCCCTCGTCGCCGCACCGGGAGGGCCGCCCACGCCGGAGGACCTGATCGACGGTGTCGTCGCCCTCGTGCCGCGCAGCGCCGTCGGCGCCGGCCTGCGCAGAGCGCGCGACATGCTCGACTACCGGGACGCGGGGACGGTCGCGGCGGTGCTCGGCAACGGCCGCCGTACGAGTGCGCACGACACGGTGCCGTTCGCGCTCTGGTCGGCGGCGCGGAGCCTCGGTGATTTCGAACAGGCCTTCTGGGTGACGGCCCAGGCCGGCGGTGACGTGGACACCACCTGCGCGATCGTCGGCGGAATCGTCGCCGCTGAGCCGGCCGGTGCCCCTCCGGCGGACTGGCTGGCCCGCACCGAGCAACTGCCGGACTGGGTCCCCCTCGCTCCGGCGCGTACCTGACATACCGCCGGACCCACGGGCTTGCGGTCAGCCATCGGCAGTTCTTACTGTCACGGTCCTGACACAGCAGCGGCCCCGGCCGTCCGAACCGCCGGGACGGAACTTAGTCTTTCGGCCACGCCGTCCTCATTGATCTTGGTGGGCGTGCGCCTAGAGAAGCCGGGGCAGTCGTGCCGCGATGTGGCCGTGCGAGCGGACCTCGGTGGGGGAGGGGTCCCATGTCCGATCAGTCGTCCGACGCGTCCAGCAGGCCCGAGAAGCCGGAGGAGTCCCGTGACGCGGCGAAATCCACGTCAGGCACCGCGCCCGAGCCGGTGAACGAGGCGGCACCCGGAGGTCCCGGCCGAGCGAAGGCGGCAGGGGCGAAGCCGGACGCGGGGAAGCAGCTTGCACGGGCTTCCACCCCGCCGGCTTCCACCCCGCCGGTTCCGCCGCAGAACGCAGGACCGGACGTGCCGAAGGTGCCCGCCTACCTCCAGGCACCGCCGGGCGACGTCTGGCAGCGGCAGCGGCAGGGACAGCAGCAGCCCGGCGTACTGTCCCGGCTGCGGACCGCTTCCCCGCCCGCGATCGGGCCGGGCACGCTCTGGTCGGTTCTCGCCACGGCGCTGCTCAGCGCCCTGCTGCTCGGCGACGGCCTTGGCCCCAACCTGCTTATCGTGGCCCTGCCCGCAGCCCTGGGTGCCTTCTTCGCCGCGCGCTCGGCACGGCGCGGGCTACGGCCCTGGACCGCCGTCTGGGCGGTGGGCGGCCTGACGCTCCTTGTGGTTCCGGCGCTCCGGGAAGCGGGTTGGCCGGTCTTCCTCGCCGTGGTCTCGGCCCTCGCCCTGGGCTCGCTCGCTCTGCACGGCAGCCGCAGCTGGCTGGGGGTGCTGCTCGGGTCGGTGGGGCTGTTCCCCTCGGTCGCGGCGGGTGTGCGATGGGGGTGGCACGGGGTGCGCGCCCGCGCGGACGACTCCCGCGGCAGAGTCCGCACCATCGTGCGCAGCACCGCGGTGGCCGTCGTGCTGCTCGTCGTGTTCGGCGCGCTCTTCGCCTCGGCGGACGCGGCCTTCGCCGACCTGCTGGGCAGCCTGACCCCCGACGCGTCGGTCGGAGACAGCCCCTGGCGCGCCTTCCTCTTCGTGCTCGGGCTCGTCGGTGCGCTCGCCACCGCGTACAGCGCTGCGGCGCCGGTGCGCTGGGACGGCATCACCGTCAGGCCGGGCAAGGCAAGGAACAGGGCGGAGTGGGCCCTTCCGCTGATCGTGCTCAACCTGCTCTTCGCCGCCTTCATCACGCTTCAGCTCGTCGTGCTCCTCGGGGGGTACGACAAGGTGCTGGAGGAGACGGGACTGACCCCCGCCGCATACGCCCGCCAGGGCTTCTGGCAGCTCCTCTGGGCCACCGTGCTGACTCTGATCGTCATCGCACTCGCCCTGCGCTGGGCCCCGCGGGGCGGACCGCGCGACCGGGCCCTGGTCCGGGGGGTCCTCGGTGCCCTGTGCGTCCTCACGCTCGTCGTCGTGGCCTCCGCGCTGCGCCGCATGGACCTCTACGTGGACGCCTTCGGGCTGACCCGGCTGCGGATCTCTGTCGCCGCTGTGGAGCTCTGGCTCGGAGTGGTGCTGGTCATGATCCTCGCGGCCGGCGTCTTCGGAGCCAAGCTGCTGCCACGCGCGATCGCCGTGAGCGCTGCCGTCGGCGTTCTCGCCTTCGGGCTGGTCTCGCCCGACGGGCTGATCGCCGAACAGAGCGTCCAGCGGCACGGCAGGGACAAGCCGATCGACATCGATTACCTCGCGGGGCTCTCCGCGGATGCCGTACCGGCCCTGAACACGCTGCCGGAGCCGCTGAGGTCCTGTGCCCTGGAGAACATCGATCGCGACCTCACCGTCACGGAGGCTCCGTGGTACGCCTCCAGCTGGGGCGAGGTCAGGGCCCGGGACATCCTGGAGAAGCACCCCGTACAGAACAACGGGACCGAGTGCTACCGCCTGGGCGAGGGGACCGGCGAGCGGGAAGGATACGAGGAGGATGACTCCTACGACCCGTACTGAGCTGACTGCTGTCTGATCTGGCAGCCGTGCTGAGGGACGCCCCGTAGTGAACCGGGCCGTCCCGAGGATCTGGCCGGCCGTGATGAACCGCGGGTCCTCCGCTCACGGGCCGTGTGCGTCGTGCGGGCCGCCCCGAAGAGGCGGCCCGCACGGTTCCGTCCGCGTCCGCCCGCCGCTTGTGCAGCCGATCGACCTCTCGCTCACGCCGGTGTACACCCCGGGCTCTCCGAACACCTGCTCTCGCTGCGGGCGTTTGTGGAACGTGACCCGGTCGGCGAGGCCCGTGCCACGTTGCGCCCCGACGCGCTGTGGCGAGCGGCCGCCGGACAATTACCTGGGCTGCCCGCTGCCACCGGGCCCGCCGCGCGCCGGCTCGGGGCGCTTCGGAGGAGGCCGGGCGGGTGCGGAACTGCCGGACGGTACCCCGGGGTGTTATTGCGGTGCCCATCGGCGTAACCTGGCAGGCGCCATGCCGTACGAACCACCCACGCACACCGTCGAGCGCTCACTGCGCGCTACGTCCGGTGCCAGGACCGTCGCCGGTGTCGATGAGGTCGGACGCGGAGCGTGGGCCGGCCCCGTCACCGTGTGCGCCGCCGTCACCGGTCTCCGCAGACCCCCTGAGGGCCTGACCGACTCCAAGCTGATCAGCCCCAGGCGCCGGGCGGAACTCGCTCCGGTGCTCGAGAAGTGGGTCACGGCCTTCGGGCTGGGGCATGCCTCACCACTGGAGATCGACGAACTCGGCATGACCGCAGCTCTTCGTCTCGCGGCCGTCAGGGCGCTCGAGCTCCTGCCGGTACGGCCTGACGCCGTGATCCTCGACGGCAAGCACGACTACCTCGGACCGCCCTGGAACGTCCGTACCGTGATCAAGGGCGACCAGTCCTGCATCGCCGTCGCGGCGGCCTCGGTGATTGCCAAGGTCCACCGGGACGCGATGATGGGCGAACTGGGCGCGGACACGGGGCAGTACGCAGACTTCGCCTTCGGCGCGAACGCCGGCTATCCGTCACCGGTGCACCGGGCCGCGCTGGAGGAGCGGGGGCCTACGCCCCACCATCGCCTCAGCTGGGCCTACCTCGACGCGCTGCCCAAGTGGCAGCACCTGAAGAAGGTCCGGTTCTCCGCCGAGGCGGCGGCATTGGAAAGCGGGGGCCAGCTCGGCTTCGATTTCTGATCGCGCAGGCGTACCACCCGCCGACGTGTTCGCGTCGGCTGTGACAGACAACCATTCATGCCTCTCATCCCCGAGGAGCCTCAGATTTCCGAGAGCGCCCAGGGTCCCCGCGTCATTCCGGCCGCCGGCCGCACCGCGTCGACCCCCCGTCCCGTCCCCGGTCCGCGTTCCGCGGCCACACCGCGTCCCGGAAGCCCCGGCCGCGGCCCCGCGCGGCCCGCGCCCCCGGCGCAGCGCACGCATACCGCTTCCGCCTCTCCCGCTGCTCCGGCCCCTGCCGTGCGGAAGGCGCCGGAGGAGCGTCCCGCCGCGCAGTTCCAGCTCATCCCGGCCTCGGCCGACGGCGCGATCGACGCTGCCGAGGAGACCGTCGACCTGTTGCTCGACTCCGGCCGGTCACCCGGCGACATCCTGGTGCTCACCACCGGCGAACAGCACCCCTGGGCCGCGCACGAGCTCTCCTTCGGAGAGACCACGTACTGGGCGCAGCACGACGCGGGTGACGACGTGTTCTTCGCCCGCACCGCGAACGCGGAACGCTGCGCGTCCCGTTCAGTGGTCGTCGTCGCGGTGAACAGCGACCTCGACGAGGCCGCTGCCCGTGCGCTGTCCGACGTACGGGAGCGCGCCGGCGGCCTGCTGATCGTGTGCGGAGACCCGAAGAAGATCAACTCGGCGCTCGGCGCCGCTGCCTGATCCGCGGGTCCGTGGGCCCCGGCTGTCCGTGAGGACGCCCGGGGCCCACGTCCCGTCTCACCGTGCGGCGCTCCGCCTCAGCGCCTCGGCCGCCCCGCCCCCGGTGCTCATCGGCACAGGATCGTGGTCGGTTGAGGTGTCCGCCAGGGCCGACGGCCTGGACAGCAGAGTCGGTCTCCGGCCGCTCCGGCCTTCGCCGAGTACCTGCCAGCCTCCACGCGTCAGGGTGATGTAGGCCCCGCAGCGAAGGCCGTGCAGCGTGCAGGCGTCTCTCAGCCCCCACATCCACGCCCCGTCCTCCTCCGTCCAACGCTCGTCACCTTCGCGGCAGTAGAGGAGGATCGCCGTACGCACCGGGGTGCGGCGGCGCAGATCGTGCGGAATCACCCGGCGCAGGTGTGCGAGCAGTGCGTTGCGGAACTCCCAGCCGTCCGTGGCGACGGTGGACCGCCGGGCGAACGAGGCGCTGGCCGTGAGCCGTTCCTCATGATCGAGGACGGCGACGACGGCGGTGGCCGGTGTCGGCCGGTGCCGCGCGTGGAGGCCGCTGACCACCTCACGCGGACTGCGCAGCAGGGGTATGCCCGCCGCAGCCCACTCGGCCGGTTCGAGCATTCTGGCAACGTGGCTGACGGAGCCTGCGGACGCCGACAGAGACGTGGCTGCGGACGGAGCGAATCCGAAGGTCACGGTCCTCCCTTCGCTACGCGCCCACGGTGCGGGCAGGGTGGGATGAGGACGCGCCGCGGCACAGCCCTTCCGGGCCCGCGAAAGACCGTGCGGGGAGCGACTCCAATTCTTCCTGTCGTATCGGCAGGCGGCAACGAGCAATTGATGCGGCTGACGGATATCTGACGGAATGACACGCATATCCCTGCCCCGTTCGACGACGAACGATGCCATTCGTCATGCCTGGACTGCGAGGACCAGCGGAAACACCTCCTCCGCTCCCGCACGCCGGAGCAGCCGTGCCGCGACCGCCAGGGTCCACCCCGTGTCGGAAAGATCGTCCACGAGCAGGACGGGCCCGCCCGCGGCCGCGAGCGCCTCAGCCAGTGCGGGCTCCACGACGAGCGCCTCGTGCAACGCCCTCACCCGCTGCGCACTGTTGGTGCGGGAGACCAGCAGGTCCTCGCTGCCCGGAGCGTAGGTGACCGTCCCCAGCAGTGGCATCCGGCCGACCTCCGCGATCCGGCTGCCGAGCGAGTGGACCAACTGCGGTCTGCGGCGGGAGGCGACCGTCACCACACCAGCCGGCCGCGGGGCAGCGTCCGGGGCCCCGGTGGCCCAGCCGCCCGGCCCCTTCGCCCAGTCGGTGATGACCGTGACCACCGCGCTGGCCACGTCGTCCGGGACCGGTCCGTCCTGCGCCTGCGCCGCGAGCAGTGGACGGAGTCTGTTCCCCCAGCCGATGTCCGAGAGCCTGCCCAGAGCCCGGCCGGGAAGCGCCAGCTCACCCGCGGGGATACGGCCCTTGAGATCGACCCCCACCGCGGAGAGCCCTGTGGGCCACATCTTGCGCGGCTCCACCTCGACCCCGGGTCTGCCGAGCTCGCCGCGTGCTCCGTCGAGGGCAGCCGTGGAGACCTTGTCGTCGAACCGTGCGCCCGCGCAGTTGTCACAGCGTCCGCAGGCGGTGGCCTCTTCGTCGTCCAGCTGACGCCGGAGGAACTCCATGCGGCAGCCGGTCCCGGAAGCGTAGTCGCGCATGGCTTGCTGCTCCGCGGCCCGCTGCCGTGCGACCCAGGCGTAGCGCTCGGAGTCGTACGCCCAGGGTTCTCCGGTGGAGATCCAGCCGCCCTTCACCCGCTTCACCGCTCCGTCGACGTCCAGCACCTTGAGCATCGTCTCGAGACGGGTGCGCCGCAGGTCGACCAGCGGTTCCATGGCGGGAAGCGACAGTGGCCTGCCTGCCTGGGCGAGGACGTCGAGCGTGCGCCGGACCTGTTCCTCCGGAGGGAAGGCGACCGATGCGAAGTACTGCCAGATGGCTTCGTCCTCCTTGCCGGGGAGCAGCAGGACCTCGGCGTGCTCGACTCCACGTCCCGCACGTCCTACCTGCTGGTAGTAGGCGATGGGCGAGGACGGCGATCCCACATGCACGACGAAGCCGAGGTCCGGCTTGTCGAAGCCCATACCGAGCGCGGACGTGGCCACCAGGGCCTTGACCCGGTTGGCCAGGAGATCGTCCTCCGCCTGCTGCCGGTCGGCGTTCTCCGTCCGCCCGGTGTACGACGTGACCGGGTGTCCGCACTGGCGGAGGTAGGCCGTGATCTCCTCGGCCGCGGCGACCGTGAGTGTGTAGATGATGCCTGAGCCCGGCAGCTCTCCGAGATGGTCACCCAACCAGGCCAGGCGGTGTGCGGCATTGGGCAGTTGAAGCACGCCGAGGCTGAGGCTTTCCCGGTCCAGCGCCCCCCGCAGCACCAGCGCGTCCGTGCCGGCCCCCGTGCCGAGCTGCTCCGCGACGTCCGCGGTCACGCGGGCATTGGCGGTGGCGGTCGTGGCAAGCACGGGAACGCCCGCCGGCAGATCGGCGAGCATGGTCCGCAGCCGTCGGTAGTCCGGCCGGAAATCATGGCCCCAGTCGGAGATGCAGTGCGCCTCGTCGACCACCAGCAGACCCGTCGCGGCGGCAAGGCGCGGCAGCACCTGATCCCGGAAGTCGGGGTTGTTGAGCCGCTCCGGACTGACCAGCAGTACATCCACCTCGCCCGCCGCCACCTCGGCCTGGACGGTGTCCCACTCCTCGGTGTTGGAGGAGTTGATGGTGCGGGCGCTGATACCCGCCCTGGCTGCCGCCGCCACCTGGTTGCGCATCAGTGCGAGCAGGGGCGAGACGATGACCGTCGGTCCGCTGCCCCGCGCGCGCAGCAGCGACGTCGCCACGAAGTACACGGCGGACTTGCCCCACCCCGTCCTCTGGACGACCAGGGCTCTGCGCTTGTCGGCGACGAGGGCCTCGATGGCCCGCCACTGGTCCTCGCGCAGCCGGGCGGCGCCGGTGGTGTCCCCGACCAGGCGGGCGAGTACGGAATCGGCCGAGGCTCTGAGCTCTGCGCGGTCTGCGTTGGTCATGCCCCCATGCAACCCGATGGGCGGGACAAACCGCGAACGGCGGCCGGCACCTGTGGATAACTTTATCCACAGGGGTCGCGGAAATCGGCGCCCCGCGGGACTGTCGTGCCATGAACAGGCACGACGAAACCACCGCACCCGACGCGCAGCAGATCACCTTGCGCGGTCCCGCCGAACTTGCCGACGCCCTTCCGTATCTGATGGGCTTCCATCCGAACGACAGCGTGGTCATGGTGGCCCTGCACGGTGGCCGGGGCCGCTTCGGCGGCCGGCTCAGGCTGGGCATCCCGCAGGAGCCCGAGGAATGGGCGCCCGTCGCCGACCAACTGGCGCAGTGCCTGATCGCGGGAAGCGAGAGGCACGAATCCCGCCCCGACGCGATCATCGTCTTCCTCTGCCAGGACCCGGCCGAGGGGGAGAGCGCTCCGCAGACCATGGAACGGCTGCGACCGCTCGCCCAGCGCCTGCGTACCGCCTGCGGGGCGCTCGATGTCCCCGTGCTCGAGGCACTCTGCATCTCCGACGGCCGTTACTGGTCCTACTGCTGCCCCGACGACCGCTGCTGCCCGGTCGAGGGCAATCCGCTGGCGCTGCCGGGGACCACGGTCATGGCGGCAGCAGCGGCATACGCCGGAGTTCAGGTGCGCGGATCGCTGCGGGACATGGAGGCCGGGCTCACGCCGTGGGAGTCCCCGGCGGCACGAGAGCAGGAGCGGGCTCTGGATTCGGCGGGTGCCGTGCTGGTGTCCCGCATCCTCGACGTCGACGGTCGCGGTGAGGTGGCGCGCGACACTCTCGCGCTCGCGCGTGACCTCATGGAGCGCCTCCAGGGCGCGCCGGCGGCGGGCCCCGCGGGGGAGGACAGCCGTGACGACGCCCTGATCACCGCCGACGAGGCGGCGGCTGTGATTCTCGGCCTTCAGGACCGCGAGACGAGGGACAGGGCCGCCGAGTGGATGGAGGGCGGCGAAGGCGGATCGGCGCTGAGGCTGTGGCGTGCTCTCGCCCGCCGGTGTGTCGGTCCGTACGTGGAGCACTCGGCGGCACCGCTCACGCTGGCCGGGTGGGTGTCGTGGTCCACCGGCGACGAGGCGGGCGCCAGGGTGGCGTTGGGGCTCGCACTGCGGGCCGACCCCGCCTACACGTTCGCTCAACTGCTGCATCAGGCATGCAACCAGGGACTGGACCCGGAAACGCTGCGTCGTTGTCTCCGTGGGGAGCGCACCGTGCGCGACGGCGACGGCAACAGCGACGGAAGCAGCAGCACTGCTCCGGAACAGGGCGGCCGGCGCCCGGAGCGGCGGACAGGGCCGAGGCCCGCGCGTGCTCCGGCCGCGCCGGGACCAAGGCGCGCTCCGGCCGGGAGGGGGAAACGGAGCATGACGCACCGGCCGTCACCGGGAGCCGCATCCCGTCCCGGCACAGCCGCAGGCCGGGGGCGGGCCCGTGACGCCAGGCGGCGTGGCCACCGCGGTGCCAGGAGCAGCGATTGACGGGCCGTGCTCCCTGGGGCGGACGGATGACCCTGCTCCGGGACGACCGCGGCTGGAGGGAGGAGAAACCGCGAACAGGGTCCGGGCGAGGAACCGTTGTCGCGAAGAGAGTGTTTATCGTCAGGAAGACGACTATGATTTCGGTATGCCGCCCTACGACCCGTCGACCTTCCCGCCCTTCGCTGTCACCGTCGACCTGGTCGTCCTCACGGTGCGACGTCACGCGCTCTGCGCGTTGGTGGTACGCCGAGGTGAAGCGCCGTTCCAGGGGCGGTGGGCGCTGCCCGGCGGGTTCGTCAGAGCCGATGAGGATCTCGGTGCGGCGGCAGCTCGTGAACTCGCGGAGGAGACCGGGCTCTGCGCGCACGATCCGGTCGCCCCCGCCGTAGGGAACGGCGCCCACCTCGAACAGTTGGCCACCTACGGTGACCCGGCGCGGGACCCGCGGATGAGGGTCGTCAGCGTCGCGCACCTCGCGCTTGCCCCCGACCTCCCGGCGCCGCGTGCCGGCGGTGACGCGAACAGTGCCCGCTGGGCGTCCGTCGACGATCTGATCGGGCCGGGGGGCGGTTTCGCCCGCGACGGCGAACAGGCTGCGCCACTGGCCTTCGATCACGCGAGAATCCTCGACGACGGGGTGGAGCGGGCCCGCTCGAAGATCGAGTACTCCTCCCTGGCCACGGCGTTCTGCCCGCCCGAGTTCACGGTCGGTGAGCTGCGGAGGGTGTACGAGGCGGTGTGGGGGGTGGTCCTCGACCCCCGGAATTTCCACCGCAAGGTCACCGGCACGCCCGGCTTCCTGGTCCCGTCCGGAGGGACGACCACGCGGCAGGGGGGTCGCCCGGCCCAACTGTTCCGGGCCGGTGCGGCGACGGTGCTCAACCCTCCGATGCTGAGGCCGGAAGTCTGACCGGACCAGGACCGCGAGCTCATGCCGCGCGGCCCTGCGGAACGCCCACTGAAGCATCGGTGCACCAAAAGTCTTAAATGTCGCGTTATCTTGCAGGGGCCCTCCACACTGCCGCCGAGCGGTCTCACCCTCCGCGAGAGAAGCGATGCTCCAGGCCATCGGACTCACCAGCGCCCCCCGCCGCGACGGTCCCCCCGTCGTGGACGACCTGACCTTCGAAGCCCCGTCCGGCAGTGTCACCGTATTGCTCGGTGCTCCCGGCTCCGGCAAGACCACAGCTCTCCGTCTGATGCTCGAGCTGGAGACGGGGCGGGGCGTCACCTACTTCAAGGGCCGCCCGCTGCACCGCATCGGTCATCCCGCCCGGGAGGTCGGGGTGCTGCTCGGAGACGTGCCTGGGCATCCCGCGCGTACCGCGCGAGGACAGCTCCGCATGCTCTGCGCCGCGGCGGGGGTTCCCGCGTCGCGAGCCGACGAACTGCTCGACGTCGTCGGTCTCGCAGGGCTGGGGGACCAGCGCGTCGGAACCCTCTCGGCGGGAATGGACCGGCGGCTCGGCCTCGCCTCCGCGCTGCTCGGCGACCCCCACACGCTCGTGCTCGACGAACCCACGGCGGGCCTCTCACCCCGTGAGAAGAGCTGGCTCCACGGCCTGCTCCGCGCACACGCCGCCGAGGGCGGCACGGTCCTGCACACGACCGGCGACCCCAAGGAGGCCGCCCGCGCGGCCGACCGTGTGATCACCATCGGTGACGGACGCCTCGTGGCCGACCAGGACGTCGCGGACTTCTCGCGTACCCGCCTGCGGCCGAGGGTCGCCGTGCGGACCCCGCACGCAGCCCGGCTGGCCGCCGTGGTGAGCCGGGAGGCGCGCGCCACCCGGCGCTCCGTCGAAGTGGTGGCCGAGGGCGGCAGCCGGCTGTCGGTGTACGGCAGCAGCTGCGCAGAGGTGGGGGACACTGCGTACCGGCACGGTGTCCCCCTCCATCAGCTCGCCGACGAGACCGGGGACGCGGGCCCCGTGACCGCTCCGGCCCGGGGCCCGGGTGGTGGTCCTGCTCGGGGCCAGGACGGTGGTCCGGTGAGGACCGTCCTGCCGGGGCCCGCCTCGACCGTGGCGATCTCGAAGCTGCCCCCGCCGATTTCCGTGCGCCCGGCCCGTGGGCCGCTTCGTCCCCTCCGGTACGAGATGCGCCGCCTCTTCGGGGTCCGGACGGCCACCCTGATCATGGCGGCCGTCCTGGTCGTCTCCGCGTGCCTCTCCGTGCTGCTGGCCCGCTCCGGCAGGACGCCGCTGCCGGACCTGCTGGTCGCCTGGCCGGATCTGCTGCCGCTTCCGCCGGCCGCGTTCGCCGCCGGGCTGCTGGGCGCCCTCTCCTTCGGTGACGAGTTCCGCTACCCGGCACTCGCCGCCGGGCGCGGGACGGTCCCGCGCCGTCTCGGCCTCCTGGTGGCCAAACTGTCGGTCTCGGCGGGCGTCGCGCTGTTGCTCGCCGTGCTCTCCGTGCTGGTGGACGCAGAAGCTCTGCGCCTCGTCTACGGAGGCGACTTGGTCGGTGTTCCGGCGAACGCGGTCCAGCTCGCCGCCAGTTGGGCCGGGCTGTCGGTCGGGTGCGCCTGGGCGGGGCTGCTGGGGGCAGGCGTGTTCCGGCTGACCGGTGCCGGAGTCGCTGCCGTACTGGCGGTGCCCGTGCTCGTCGTGCCGCTGATGCAGAAGCTCCTCGCGGGACCCTCCGCCCGTTCGATCAGCGGACTGCCGGGCCGGCTGCGTGAACTCGGCTGGCTGCAGTGGCCGTACGAGACGGACCGATGGGCCATGGCCGTCGTACGCGTGGTGGCCCAACCCGTAGGGCTGGCGCTTTCCTTGTCGTTGTCCGCCTTGATCTGCGCGTATGTGTTCACCAGCCTTCGAGGCAGGGCCCGTTGGTGACCGGATCGCCCAGGCTCGATGACTCTTTGCAGGCAACTCACTTGAAAAGATGTGATTTCTACCGATAACGCGTCAATTGAGGAGTGGGTGCCGATCACCCTTTCGTGTGCTTTTCAGCAAAGACCTCAAGGGCTGGCTGAGGCGCGCCGAAACAAGGATGCGTGAGTACCCTTGCGCACACCCCGATGACCGCCGCCCGCTCCGCCGACTCCGGCCTCGCCGGTCCGGGCGAACTCGACCGCTACCCCTACACCGAGACGCCGGCCGGCGAGCGCCCCGCCCTCCGTCCCTGGGGCGGCGCCGAATCCGATCTTGGGCGGGCGGGCCGACGCGGCACGGCCAGTCGCGGCCGTGGACTTCACGGCCAACTGGTTCAGCAGCTCGGTCAGATGATCGTTTCCGGTGATCTCGGTGCCGACCGTCCGCTGGTCCCGGAGGAGATCGGCCAGCGATTCGAGGTGTCCCGCACCGTTGTGAGGGAATCCCTGCGCGTTCTCGAGGCCAAGGGCCTGGTCAGCGCCCGGCCCAACGTGGGTACCCGGGTCCGGCCGGTGAGTGACTGGAACCTGCTGGACCCCGACATCATCGAATGGCGAGCCTTCGGCCCGCAGCGTGACGACCAGCGCGGAGAACTGGAAGACCTCCGGTGGACCATCGAGCCGCTGGCCGCCCGCCTGGCAGCCGGCCACGGGCGCGAGGACATCCAGCAGCGCCTCGGCGACATGATCGAGATCATGGGACACGCGATGGGGCAGGGGGACTCCCTCACGTTCTCCAGGGCTGACGCGGAGTTCCATGCCCTTCTGATCCAGGCGGCGGGCAACCGCATGCTCGAACACCTCTCCGGGATCGTGTCCGCCGCCCTGCATGTCTCCGGCGGTCCCGTCACCGGCTGCGACCGGCCGGCCGAGGCGTCCCTCGGCCACCACGCGCGGATCGTCGAGGCCCTCGCGTCGGGTGATTCCGCAGACGCAGAGGCCGCCATGCGGCAACTGCTGGTGGGTCCCACCGGCGGGGAACGGGTGGTTCCCGCGCCTCGCGAGCACTGAACGCCGTAAGGCCGGGTATGTGCACTGTGTACCGCCCGGCCCACGTGATTCGGCGGCGTCTTTGCGCGGAGATGTGACCTCTGGGTCTGTTTGTCGCGGATGGGGTGTGACTGGGGCCACGAGAATTGGGCGTAACACTCCTCGAAACAGTGCGATGACTTAAGAGGTGACCGCCGCGGAAGGAATACAGCAGCCACACAGTGCGCTGTGCAGTTCTGAGGCCAAGCCCGCGCCGTCGGCGACATCCCCAGTCGACGGTCGTCGGTTCCAGCCCTCTCCAGGGCCGGGCCGGAAGCCGTTTCCATCGTTCCGAGAGGTTGTTCGTGTCGGCCAGCACATCCCGTACGCTCCCGCCGGAGATCGCCGAGTCCGAGTCTGTGATGGCGCTCATCGAGCGGGGAAAGGCTGATGGGCAGATCGCCGGCGATGACGTGCGTCGGGCCTTCGAGGCTGACCAGATTCCGCCAACCCAGTGGAAGAACGTTCTGCGCAGCCTCAACCAGATCCTCGAGGAAGAGGGTGTGACGCTGATGGTCAGTGCCGCGGAGTCGCCTAAGCGCGCCCGCAAGAGCGTCGCAGCGAAGAGCCCGGTCAAGCGCACCGCCACCAAGACCGTCGCGGCCAAGACAGCCGTGACGCGGACCGTCGCGGCATCTGCCGCCCCGGCGGCCGAGGGCGCGGACGCGGCGGCCGGCGACGCCGCCGTTGCCGCTCCCGCGAAGAAGACGGCAGCCAAGAAGACGGTTGCCAAGAAGACCGCCGCGAAGAAGACCGCGGTCAAGAAGACCGCTGCGAAGAAGGCCGGCAAGCAGGACGACGAACTGCTCGACGGCGACGAGGCGGTCGAAGAGGTCAAGGCCGGCAAGGGTGAGGAAGAGGAGGGCGAAGGCGAGAACAAGGGCTTCGTCCTCTCCGACGACGACGAGGACGACGCACCTGCGCAGCAGGTCGCCGTCGCCGGCGCCACGGCCGACCCGGTCAAGGACTACCTGAAGCAGATCGGCAAGGTCCCCCTCCTCAACGCCGAGCAGGAGGTCGAGCTCGCCAAGCGCATCGAGGCCGGGCTCTTCGCCGAGGACAAGCTGGCGAACTCCGACAAGCTCGCGCCGAAGCTCAAGCGCGAGCTGGAGATCATCGCCGAGGACGGCCGCCGGGCCAAGAACCACCTGCTGGAGGCCAACCTCCGGCTCGTGGTGTCGCTGGCCAAGCGCTACACCGGTCGCGGCATGCTCTTCCTGGACCTCATCCAGGAGGGCAACCTCGGCCTGATCCGCGCGGTCGAGAAGTTCGACTACACCAAGGGTTACAAGTTCTCCACGTACGCCACGTGGTGGATCCGCCAGGCGATCACCCGCGCCATGGCCGACCAGGCCCGCACCATCCGTATCCCGGTGCACATGGTCGAGGTCATCAACAAGCTCGCGCGGGTGCAGCGTCAGATGCTCCAGGACCTGGGCCGTGAGCCCACCCCGGAGGAGCTGGCCAAGGAACTCGACATGACCCCCGAGAAGGTCATCGAGGTCCAGAAGTACGGCCGCGAGCCGATTTCTCTCCACACTCCGCTGGGTGAGGACGGGGACAGCGAGTTCGGGGACCTGATCGAGGACTCCGAGGCCGTCGTTCCCGCGGACGCGGTGAGCTTCACGCTGCTCCAGGAGCAGCTGCACTCCGTGCTCGACACGCTCTCGGAGCGTGAGGCGGGCGTGGTGTCGATGCGTTTCGGTCTCACCGACGGTCAGCCGAAGACTCTGGACGAGATCGGCAAGGTCTACGGGGTGACGCGCGAGCGCATCCGTCAGATCGAGTCCAAGACGATGTCGAAGCTGCGCCACCCGTCGCGTTCGCAGGTGCTGCGCGACTACCTCGACTAGATCGCGGACGGACATGGGCCGGGCCCGGCCCATGTCCGCGTGCGGTCGGCACCGGAGCGGATGACGCTGAGTGGGCAACGTTCACCTCGGCGTAAGGAGCCTCCATGCCACGCGTTCTCGTCCGTGTCCTCCCTGCCGCCTGCACCCTGGCGGTCGCTGCGGCGGTGATACCTCTCGGTCCCCCGGCGCCCGCCTCGGCGGACAGCATCATCGTCGGCGGACGGCCCGTGGCCGTCGCGGACAGCCCGTGGACCGTGGCCCTGTCGAGCCGTGACCGGTTCGGCGGAATCCGCGCGGGCCAGTTCTGCGGCGGCGTGGCGATCGCACCCGCCAAGGTACTGACGGCCGCGCACTGCCTGAGGGAGGACGTCCTGGGAACCGATGTCCAGGAGGTCCGGGACCTGCGGATCATCGCCGGGCGGGACGAACTGAGCGGGCCGGGCGGGCAGGAGATCCCGGTGCGTTCGGCGTGGGTCAATCCGTCGTACGACCCGGGGACCAATGCCGGCGACCTCGCGGTCCTCACCCTGGACCGGGCGCTGCCGAAGAGCAGCGTCATCCCGATGGCCGGGGCCGGGAGCGCGGCGTACGCGCCGGGGACCCCGGCCACGGTCTACGGCTGGGGGGACACCACCGGATACGGCGCGTACGCGTCAGGGCTGCGCGCCGCCGCCGTGCGGGTGCTGCCGGACAGCGACTGTACAAAGGCGTACCCGGGCGGCACACGCGGCGCCTACGACGCATCGTCGATGCTCTGTGCCGGTCACACGGCGGGTGGGCGGGATGCGTGCCAGGGAGACAGCGGAGGCCCGCTGGTGGCCCGTGGGCGCCTCGTCGGGCTCGTGTCGTGGGGCAGTGGCTGCGGGAGCCCCGGCAGCCCGGGGGTGTACACGCGTGTGTCCGCGGCGATCCGGTGGATGGCCGACCGGACCTGACCGCGGAGACCGTGCATACGTCCGAGAACGTGAGAACGGGCGGCTTTCCCTGGGGAGGCCGCCCGTCGGCCGGTCCTGGACCGTGCCCATAGCTCGTCGTGGATGCGAGGTGTCAGTGTTGTTCCTCGTCGGCGGCACTGGCCTGCACGGCAGTGAGCCGATCTGTCTCATCCTGTATTTCCGCGGCGATCTTCTTGAGTTCCGGCTCGAACTTGCGCCCGTGGTGGGCACAGAAGAGCAGTTCACCGCCGCTGATCAGGACGACGCGCAGATATGCCTGGGCGCCGCAACGGTCACAGCGGTCTGCTGCGGTCAGCGGGCTCGCGGGGGTCAGAACAGTAGTCACGTCGCCTCTTCTCTAGCTCGACGAGCTGTCGTACCAGGGTCAACATCCAACCAGGCCGAAAACGTTCCCGCTCGTGGCATTTCTTCGAAACTTCTTCTCAGGATGGCTGTCTGTTACCGGTTGGCGGCGAATGTGCCGTATTGCGTAGCGCTACGGTTTCGCGTTGCTTGTGTGGGCCGGTCCGCCGGCTGGCTTGCCGGTTGTTCATGAGGACGTGCCCGGAGCCTAAATGGTTCATGCCTCGAAGGGAACGTGATGTGCGCGTCACCCCAAGGAGTGATCGAACGTCTATGCGAGGCTGGACTAGCATAAGGATTCCCCCCTGGGTGGCGTTACAACCGCTCTACCAGGCCTCGGTAGGCTCTCAGCGGCCACCGAGGCCGAGCCCGTCACCCACTGGGCCCCCAAATGAAATTCAGCGAGGAGCGAACCGCGTGACCGCCGATTCCGTGCCGTCCACTGCGCTGCTGACCGGAGCAGGCGGCGCAGACAGGGACAGCTCCAACTACACCGCGCGGCACCTTCTCGTCCTCGAAGGGCTCGAAGCGGTCCGTAAGCGCCCCGGGATGTACATCGGGTCCACGGACAGCCGCGGACTCATGCACTGCCTCTGGGAGATCATCGACAACTCGGTCGACGAGGCTCTCGGAGGCTACTGCGACGCCATCGAGGTCATCCTCCACGACGACGCCTCCGTGGAGGTCCGGGACAACGGCCGGGGCATTCCCGTGGACGTGGAGCCCAAGACCGGGCTCTCCGGCATCGAGGTCGTCATGACCAAACTGCACGCCGGCGGAAAGTTCGGCGGCGGGTCCTACGCGGCGTCGGGCGGCCTCCACGGCGTCGGCGCCTCGGTGGTGAACGCGCTGTCCGCCCGGCTCGACGTCGAGGTCGACCGCAACAGCGCGACCAACTCCATCAGTTTCCGGCGCGGTGTCCCGGGCATGTTCACCGAGCAGGGGCCGGACAGCCCCTTCGATCCCGCCAACGGCCTCCGCAAGGGCAAGAGGGTTCCCAAGACGCGTACGGGTACCCGGGTGCGGTACTGGGCGGACCGCCAGATCTTCCTCAAGGACGCGAAGCTCAACCTGGAGACGCTCTACCAGCGGGCCCGCCAGACCGCGTTCCTCGTGCCGGGCCTGACCATCGTCGTGCGCGACGAGCGGGGCATCGACGGCGAGGGCAAGACGGAGGAGACCTTCCGTTTCGACGGCGGAATCAGCGAGTTCTGCGAGTACCTGGCGCAGGACAAGGCCGTCTGCGATGTTCAGCGCCTGAGCGGCACGGGAACCTTCAAGGAGACCGTGCCGGTCCTGGACGACCGCGGGCACATGACGGCGACCGAGGTCACCCGTGAGCTGGCCGTCGACATCGCCCTGCGCTGGGGCACGGGCTACGACACCAACCTCAAGTCCTTCGTCAACATCATCGCCACCCCCAAGGGCGGCACCCATGTCAGCGGATTCGAGCGCTCCCTCACGAAGACGGTGAACGAGGTGCTGCGCTCCGCCAAGCTGCTGCGCGTCGCCGAGGACGACGTCGTCAAGGACGACGCCCTCGAAGGCCTGACCGCGGTCGTCACCGTACGGCTCGCGGAGCCGCAGTTCGAAGGGCAGACGAAGGAGGTGCTGGGCACCTCGGCGGCCAACCGGATCGTGGCCAATGTGGTCGCCAAGGAGCTCAAGGCGTTCCTGACATCCACGAAGCGCGATGCCAAAGCCCAGGCCAGGGCGGTGCTGGACAAGGCGGTGGCCGCGGCCAGGACCCGTATCGCCGCACGCCAGCACAAGGACGCGCAGCGCCGCAAGACCGCGCTCGAGTCCTCATCGCTGCCCGCGAAGCTCGCCGACTGCCGGAGCGACGACGTCGAGCGCAGCGAGCTCTTCATCGTGGAGGGCGACTCGGCCCTCGGTACGGCGAAGCTGGCCCGCAACAGTGAGTTCCAGGCGCTGCTGCCGATCCGCGGAAAGATCCTCAACGTACAGAAGTCGTCCGTCTCGGACATGCTCAAGAACGCCGAGTGCGGGGCCATCATCCAGGTCATAGGAGCGGGCTCCGGGCGGACCTTCGACATCGACGCCGCACGCTACGGCAAGGTCATCATGATGACGGACGCCGACGTCGACGGTTCGCACATCCGCACCCTGCTGCTCACGCTCTTCCAGCGCTACATGCGGCCGATGGTCGAGGCGGGGCGGGTCTTCGCGGCCGTGCCCCCGCTGCACCGGATCGAGCTCGTCCAGCCCAAGAAGGGCCAGGACAAGTACATCTACACCTACTCCGACAACGAGCTCCGGCAGACCCTGCTGGAGATGCAGCGCAAGAACGTCCGGTTCAAGGAGTCGATCCAGCGCTACAAGGGTCTCGGCGAAATGGACGCGGACCAGCTGGCGGAGACCACTATGGACCCGCGCCACCGGACACTGCGCCGGATCAACATCGGCGACCTGGAATCCTCCGAGCAGGTTTTCGACCTGCTGATGGGCAACGAGGTCGCCCCCCGCAAGGAGTTCATCACCAGCTCCGCCGCCACCCTGGACCGCTCGCGTATCGACGTCTGACGGCATCCACCCGTGGGTGGAGACCTTCCCTCCACCCACGGCCTGTGCCCGAGGCGGTCCCGTGACAACACGTGGCGGGAGCGCGCGACAGAACCGAGCCGCGCGCCATGCGTACGGTCGGGGCTCGCACAACCGCCCGGCACTTCCCGTCACCTGAAATGGTGAAGCACGGCGAATGAAGTGCCCGGGATCTTCCAGATCTGTCCATTCTTGGCTACGCGGCCGAAAAGGCTCGTGGACAAGGGAGTTGTTGGTGGAGAAGGAAGCAGGGTCGGGCGCCCGGGCAACGCGGCTCGACGACCCGTGGTGCGAGGCGCCGACCGCCGGGTGGGGCCGGCCGGACGGGGCGCTGGAGGCCGCGGCCGACGAGCGGCCACGGCCGGCGGAACAGCACCGCGACAGCGCGGGTGAGATCTACCTGGAGGTGCAGAACAGCCCGGCGTTCCGCGAAGTGCGGCGCCGCTACCGGCGGTTCGTGGTTCCCGCGGCTGCCGCGTTCCTGCTCTGGTACCTCGCCTACGTCGTCGCGGCCACCACCGCGCACGACCTGATGGCGCGTCCCGTCGCCGGCGCGCTCAACGTGGCCATGGTGGCGGGGCTCGGGCAGTTCCTCACCACGTTCCTGCTCACCTGGGCGTACGCCCGTCACGCACGTCTTCACCGGGACCGCGCCGCTCTGGAACTGCGCTGGGAGACCCAGGAGATGACAAGAGGGGCCGTCCGGTGAGGGAGGACCACCAGACGCTGGCACTGCTGCTGTTCAGTGTCTTCGTCGCCGTCACACTCGGCATCACCACCTGGGTCAGCCGCAACAGACAGGGTTCCGCCGAGGAGTTCTACGCGGGCGGAAGGCTCTTCTCCCCGATGGAGAACGGATTCGCCATCGCCGGTGACTACATGTCCGCCGCGTCCTTCCTGGGCATCTCAGGGCTGATCGCCCTCTTCGGCTACGACGGCATGCTCTACTCCGTGGGATTCCTCGTGGCCTGGCTCGTCGTCCTGCTTCTCGTCGCCGAACTCGTCCGCAACTGCGGAAGGTTCACCCTCGCCGACGTGGTGGCGGCCCGGATAGCGGAGCGTCCGGTGCGTACGGCGGTGGGCACGTCGTCCGTCACGGTCTCGGTTCTCTATCTGGTGGCCCAGATGGTGGGTGCGGGGAGCCTGGTCGCACTGCTGCTCGGCGGCACGAGCGACACCGCGCGATCGTGGACGGTGGTCGGAGTCGGGGCGCTGATGGTGGTCTACGTGTCGTTCGGCGGCATGCGCGCCACGACGTGGATCCAGATCGTCAAGGCCGTCCTGCTGATGGCCGGCGCCGTCGCGCTCACCGCCCTCGTCCTCGCCCGCTTCCACGGGGACATCAACTCCCTGCTCAACTCCGCAGCCGAGCGCAGCGGCCACGGCCGGGACTTCCTCGCGCCCGGGCTGAGGTACGGCGGGAGCTGGACGGCGCGTCTCGATTTCATCAGCCTCGGCCTGGCGCTCGTCCTCGGCACGGCGGGCCTGCCCCACATCCTGTCGCGCTTCTACACCGTTCCCACCGCCCGCGCGGCCCGGCGCTCCGTCGTCTGGTCCGTCGGCCTGATCGGCAGCTTCTACCTGATGACCATCGTGCTCGGGTTCGGAGCCGCCGCGCTGGTCGGCTCCGCGGACGTCCGGGCGTCCAACGCCTCCGGGAACACCGCTGTTCCGCTCCTGGCGCTCGTCCTCGGGGGCGGCGAGGGTTCCACGGGCGGCACGGTGCTCTTCGCGGTCGTCGCCGCCATCGCCTTCGCCACGATCCTCGCGGTCGTCGCCGGGATCACCCTCGCCTCCTCCGCATCCGTCGCCCACGACCTCTACGCCTCCTTCCGGCGGCCGGGGGCCAAGCAGCGGAGCGAGGTCGGCGTGGCCCGGGCGGCAGCGGCGGGCATCGGGGTGGTGGCCATCGCTCTCGGCCTCCTCGCCCAGGATCTGAACGTCGCGTTCCTGGTGGGTCTGGCCTTCGCGGTCGCAGCGTCCGCCAACCTGCCCGCGCTGCTCTACTCCCTGTTCTGGCGGAACTTCACCACCAGGGGAGCGGTCTGGGCGGTCTACGGCGGACTGATCCCCGCGGTCGTGCTGGTCCTGCTCTCCCCGATCGTCTCGGGGAGCCCCACCTCACTCCTCCCCGGTGTGGATCTCGCGCTCTTCCCCCTGGAGAACCCGGGACTGGTGTCGATCCCGGCGGGCTTCCTGGCCGGCTGGATCGGCACCGTCACCTCACCCGAGCCGCCCGACCCGGCAAAACACGCGGAGGCGGAGGTCCGGTCGCTCACCGGAGCGGGAGCCGCGTAGGCCGCGCAGAGGGGCGGGTTCAGGAGCCGGTGGCCCAGGTGTACCGGTGTTCCGGGCGGCCCGTCTCGCCGTATCTGAGCGACAGCCGCACCCTGCCCGTGCGCTCCAGCAGCTTCAGATAGCGCTGGGCCGTCTGACGGCTCATGCCGGCGCTCTCCGCGACCTCCTGCGCGGAGAGTGGTCCGTCGGCCGCGCGCAGGGCCTGGCGGACCAGTTCCGCGGTCGTCGTCGAGTGCCCCTTGGGGAGGTCTGATCCGTCGGTGGCCCACAAGGCCCCGAACAGCCGGTCGACCTCCGTCTGCTCGGCCTCGCCGCCCCCCTCGAAGCTGCGGCGCAGTGCCGCGTACGCCTCCAGCTTGGTGCGAAGTCCGGCGTACGCGAAGGGCTTCACCAGGTACTGGAGGGCTCCGTGGCGCATCGCCGCCCGAACGGTCGCCACGTCGCGCGCTGCCGTCACCATGATCACGTCGGTGTGGTGACCGAGTTCGCGCACCTCCCGGACCACGGCCAGGCCGTTGCGGTCCGGCAGGTAGTGATCGAGCAGGATCAGGTCGATGGGCATCTCGCCGATCCTGGCGAGGGCCTCGGTCGCCGAGTGGGCGGTGGCGGCCACCCGGAACCCGGGGACCTTGGAGACGTAGGCCGCGTTGATCCGGGCGACCCGTACGTCGTCGTCCACCACCAGAACCTCGATCACGGCAAGTCTCCTGACGTCGCGGGCCGCGAGGGGGCGCCCAGCCGGTCCGGTTCGCCCAGAGCCTCCGGAAGGACGACGGTGAACACCGCCCCGCCCCCGGGGGAGCCCGATACGGACACGCTGCCGCCCTGCCGCTCGGCGAGCCGCCGTACCAGGGGCAGTCCCAGGCCGCGTTTGCCGTGGGCCGGGAGTTCCTTGGTCGACCAGCCCTCCGTGAAGATGGATTCGTGGTCACCGGGCGGTACTCCGGGTCCGCTGTCACGCACCCGCAGTACCACCGTACGGTCCTCGGCCCGCAGCTCCACCTCGATCCTCGCCGCGTCCGATCCCGAGGCCGCGTCCAGCGCGTTGTCGACCAGATTGCCGAGGACCGTCACGAGACCGCGCGGGTCGACCAGCCGGTCCGGAAGCAGTGTCCCGGGCGCCATCCGCAGAGCGACTCCGCGCTCAGCGGCCACGGTCGCCTTGCCGACCAGGAGTGAGGCCAGCAGGGGATCGTGGACCTTCTCGGTGACCTGCTCCGCCGTTGCCCGGTGGACGCCGACGACCTCGGTGACGAACTCCACCGCCTCGTCGTGCATCTCCAGTTCCAGCAGTCCCAGCAGGGTGTGGAGCCGGTTGGCGTGCTCGTGGTCCTGGGCGCGGAGCGCGTCGATCAGGCCGTGGGTGGAGTCGAGCTCGCGGCCGAGGTGCTCCAGCTCCGTACGGTCGCGCAGCGTGGCAACGGCCCCGCCGTCGTCGGTCGGCATCCGGTTGGCGAGCAGCACGCGGTTCCCCCTGACCGTCACCAGGTCGTCGCCGGCCACCCGCCCGGCCAGCACGTCGGTGGTCCGGCCCTCGCCCAGCGCCTCGTCCAACTGCCTGCCCGCGGCGCCGGGGCCGAGACCGAGCAGTCGCTGGGCCTCGTCGTTCAGGAGCCTGATGCGTCCGGTGCGGTCGATCGCGACGACCCCCTCGCGGATGCTGTGCAGCATGGCCTCGCGCTCGGTCAGCAGCGCGGAGATGTCGGAGAAGGCCAGGTCATGGGTCTGTCGCTGGAGACGCCGGGAGATCAGATAGGCGGCCAGAGCTCCCACGGCCAGCGCGCCGCCCGCGTAGGCGAGCAGCCCCGGGATCGCTGCGAGCAGCCGGGCGCGGACGCTGTCGTACGCGATGCCGACCGAGACGGCGCCGACGACCCGTTCCGATTCGTCGAGGAGCGGTACCTTGCCGCGGGCCGAACGTCCGAGCGTGCCGCTGTCGATCTCCATCACGGACCGGCCGGCGAGCGCCGTACTGGGATCGGTGGAGACGACGTCGCCGATGCGGGAGGAGTCCGTGTGCGACCAGCGCACCCCGTGCCTGTCCATGATCACGACGTATTCGGCGCCGGTCGACAGCCTGATCCGCTCCGCCGCGGCCTGGACGGCACCGTCCGGGCGCGGCTCGGTGCTGAGCAGCGAGGCGGCGATCTGGGGCTGCGCCGCCGTGCTCTGCGCGATCGCCAGGGCGCGGCGCATCGCCTGGTCGTCGAGCTGGGCGCTGAGCGGTGCCAGGAAGAGGCCCGTGACGAGGACCGTGACGCCGGTGATGATGGCCAGCTGCATCAGCAAGACCTGAGAGAAGACCCGCTTCGGCCAGCCGAACCGGCGCGGTCCCCGTGGGGTGGTCGGTGGGGCGCTCATCGTACGAACGGTAAGGGGCAAACCGTGCTTACTGAAATCCCCGCCGGGGGACGCCGGGGAAAGCCGGGGGCGACGGCCTTCCCCCGCCGACGCCCGGGCCGTCCGGCGGCCGGAGTCCGGAGCAGGAACCGGAGTCGGAGCAGGAACCGGAGTCGGAGCCGGAACCGGAGTCGGAGCCGGAGCCCGGCCCGGCGGCCGGAGTCCGGCCCGTCGTCCGTCGACGTCCCGGTCGGGCAGGGCTCTTGCCTCCTCGCCCTCCGTCTGTGAGCGTTCTATGAGTATCCGTTCCAACGCAATATTCTTGCGGATTTTGCGCTAATCTTGCGCTCATGACGCGACGACTTGCTCAGGTTGCCCAGAAGGTAGGAGTCAGCGAGGCCACGGTCAGCCGCGTGCTGAACGGCAAGCCGGGCGTCTCCGACGCCACCCGGCAGTCCGTCCTGTCCGCACTGGACGTGCTCGGCTACGAGCGTCCGACGCAACTGCGCGGTGAGCGTGCCCGCCTGGTCGGACTGGTCCTGCCCGAGCTGCAGAACCCGATCTTCCCCGCCTTCGCCGAAGTGGTCGGCGGTGCGCTCGCCCAGCAGGGACTGACGCCGGTGCTCTGCACGCAGACCAAGGGCGGGGTCTCCGAGGCCGACTACGTCGAGCTCCTCCTGCAGCAGCAGGTGTCCGGGGTGGTGTTCGCCGGTGGTCTGTACGCGCAGGCCGACGCCCCCCACGATCACTACAAGGTGCTCGCCGACCGCAAGATCCCGGTCGTCCTGATCAACGCCGCCATCGCCCACCTCGGATTCCCCGCGGTCTCCTGCGACGACTCCGTGGCCGTCGAGCAGGCGTGGCGCCATCTGGTCTCGCTCGGTCACGAGCGGATCGGGCTCGTCCTCGGCCCGGCCGACCACATGCCCTCGCAGCGCAAGCTGGCCGCCGCCCGCACGCTGGCCGCCCGGTCGGGGGCGACCGTGCCGGACGAGCGGGTGGCCCGTGCGATGTTCTCGCTCGAGGGCGGCCAGGCCGCAGCCATGCGGCTTCTCGACCAGGGGATCACCGGCATCATCTGCGCCAGTGACCCGCTGGCCCTGGGCGCGGTGCGCGCTGCGCGCCGCCGAGGGCTGTCGGTGCCGGGGGACGTCTCCGTGGTCGGCTACGACGACTCGGCGTTCATGAACTGCACCGAGCCGCCGCTGACCACGGTGCGCCAGCCGATCGAAGCGATGGGCCGGGCCGCGGTCGAACTGCTCTCTGTGCAGATCGGGGGGCGCACGGTGCCCTCGGACGAGCTCCTCTTCGAGCCGGAGCTGGTCGTCCGGGGCTCCACGGCCCGACCGCCCCGGTAGGGACCGTGAGATTTTCGGTCGGCTGTAGTTAATTTGCGGACTGCCGGGGCGCTCCGGTGGCTCCACTCTCCGAAGCAGCCGCCTCCGCCGTCGGCAGCGGCAGCGGCTGCGGCGGGCGCGGACCGCCGTACTGACCGCTGGGCCGCATGCGCAGCGGTCTCTCCGCGTACTCCTCCATCGCGTGGGCGATCCAGCCCGCCGCACGGGACACCGCGAACACCGTCTCGCCCGTCTCGGCCGGCATGCCGCAGGCGACCGAGAAGGCGGCCAGGGCCAGGTCGACGTTGGCGTGCAGGGGCGTGTGCCGAGCGGTGGTCGCGACCACGTCACGGGCCGCCGCCATCACCGGTACGGCGTGCGGCAGCTCGTCCAGCAGTGCGAACAGGGCACCCGCCCGCGGGTCCTCGGCGGTGTAGAGGCGATGACCGAGCCCCGGTACCCGCCGGCCGGCGCGCAGATGATCCGCGACGACCGGAGCCGCGCCACCCCGGTCCACGACTTCCAGGAGCATGCGGTGGGCCAGTCCGCTCGCGGCGCCGTGCAGCGGACCCTCCAGCACGCCGAGCCCCGCGGAGACCACGGCGTAGGGGTGGGCATGGGCCGACGCGGCGACGCGTGCCGCCAGGGTCGAGGCCGCGAGATCGTGGTCGGCCAGTAGCGAGAGCGCGGTGTCGAGCACGGCCAGCGAAGCCGCGTCGGCGGGCCGTGCGGTGAGCTTCGGCCAGAGCCGCGCGGCGAGCGAGCCGCCCTCGCCGCCCTCCTCTCCGGCCGGCGGCAGCGCGTCCACGAGGGTCGGGACGAGAGTGCGTGCGCTGTTGAGCACCCCCTGGGGGGAGAGGTCGAAACGCAGGGGGTCGGCGGACGCGGCGGCGGCGACAGCGGCCCGGAGCCGGTCAGTCGAGCTGCTGTGCCGCGGCAGTGAGGCGGCGGTCCGCCGCGCCGCCGCGAGCGACTCGGGCGCGGCGGTGAAGCGGGTTCCGGGACGGAGCTCACCGGTCCAGATCCACTCGGCGACCTCCTCGTAGCCGTAGTGGCGGGCCAGCTCGGTCGCGTCGACGCCGCGGAAGTAGTAGCGGTCCGGCTCGATGAGCGTGATCCCGGTACGGAAGACGAGGTCACCCGCGACGGGCGGCGAAGGCTCCCTGCGTCCTGCCCGGCGGGCCAGGGCGTCGACCTCGGAGGCGTCGAACGTACTGCCGCGTCCGCCGGCGGTGCGCCTGCTGGCGAGCTGCCCCCGGCTCACGTACGCGTACACGGTCTCGGGCTTCACGCCGAGCCGCTCGGCGGCCTCCCGGGTGGTGAGCCTCCGTTCCGCCGCCGCCCCCTCGGCTCCCGCGTCCTGTGTGCCGGTCCCGTGAGCCGAGTCATGCGTCATGGCGTCCACCGTATCCATTTCCGTCGATGCCGGATCACCGCCAACAGGACTTGACATTGATTCAATCAACATTGACAGGTATTGAGTCAATCATAGACAGTCGAATCAATGTACAACTCATCGGTGGAGGAGAGACCTGCCATGCCCGCCACGCATACGGAATCCGCATCGCCCGCCGCCCCCCGGGGCCTCGCCGGCGTGATCGTCACCGACACCGCGCTCGGAGACGTGCGCGGACGCGAGGGCTTCTACCACTACCGGCAGTACTCGGCGATCGAACTGGCGCAGAGCCGCAGCTTCGAGGACGTCTGGTACCTGATGTTCCACGGCGAGCTGCCCGGCCGGGCGGAGAGCACCGCCTTCGCCACCCGCACCGCCGGCCTGCGCCGGCTGCCCTCCGAGGTGCGGGAGGCGCTGCCCGCCATCGCCCGCGCAGGTGTGGTCTCGGGCCCGCTCGCGGGACTGCGGACCGCGCTCTCGCTGCTCGGGGCCTCTGCCGGGTTCCGCCCGGTGTACGACATCGGCGCCGACCGCCGCAGCGAGGACGCGCTCGCCGTGTGTGCCGCCGTTCCCACCGTGCTGACCTCGCTGTACCGCCTGGGACAGGGGCTGGAGCCGGTCGAGCCGCGTGACGACCTGCCGTTCGCCGCGAACTACCTCCACATGCTCACCGGTGAGGAGCCGGACGCCGCGCGGACGGCGGCCGTCGAGCGGTACCTCGTCTCCACCGTCGACCACGGCTTCAACGCCTCCACGTTCACGGCTCGAGTGATCGCCTCCACCGGTGCCGACGTGGCCGCCTGCCTCGTCGGAGCCGTCGGCGCGCTCTCCGGCCCGCTGCACGGCGGTGCGCCGAGCCGGGCGCTGGACACCCTGGACGCCATCGGCACCGCGGACCGGATCGACGGCTGGATCCGTGAACGCGTCCTCGCGGGGGAGCGGATCATGGGATTCGGGCACCCCGTCTACCGCACCGAGGACCCCCGCTCACGCATGCTCCGCTCGGTCGCCCAGAGCTTCGGCGGGCCACTCGTGGACTTCGCCGTCGAGGTGGAACACCGGGTGGAGGCGATCCTCGCCGAGCTCAAGCCGGGACGAGAGCTGCACACCAACGTGGAGTTCTACGCCGGTGTCGTCATGGAGCTCTGCGGGCTGCCGCGCGAGATGTTCACACCCACCTTCTGTGCCGCGCGCATGGTCGGCTGGAGCGCCAATATCCTTGAGCAGGCGGAGGACTCGAAGATCATCCGCCCGGCGGCCCGCTATGTCGGGGCCCCGCCTCCGCATCCCGTACCGGCACTCTGACCCACCCCAGGAAGGCCCCTGTTGACCCCGCCCCGCGCCCCGCAGATCCCGGTCGTCGTCCTTGCGGGGTTCCTCGGATCCGGCAAGACGACACTGCTCAACCACTTGCTCCGCAACAGGGCGGGCAACCGGATCGGCGTCATCGTCAATGACTTCGGGTCCATCGAGATCGACGCCGTGACCGTCGCGGGACAGGTCGGTTCCACGGTCTCGCTGGGCAACGGCTGCCTGTGCTGTGCCGTCGACGCGAGCGAGCTCGACACCTATCTGGAGACGCTGACCGGGCCGGCCGCCCGGCTCGACGTGATCGTCATCGAGGCGAGCGGCCTCGCCGAGCCCCAGGAGCTCGTACGGATGCTGCTGGCCAGCGACAATCCGCACATCCGGTACGGGGGACTGGTCGAGGTCGTCGACGCCGCCGAGTTCACCGCCACGCGGGAGCGCCACCCCGAGATCGACCGCCATCTCGCGGTCGCCGACCTGATCGTCCTGAACAAGACCGACCGGGTCACGGACGCGCGACTGCGTGCCGTGAGGGAATCGGTCGGCACGTCGGGCGGAAGGGCTGCGGTCATCTGCTCCGCCTACGGGCGGATCGACCCGGAGCTGCTCTTCGACCCCGTGCTCCGGCCGGACGAGGACGACTCCTTCCGGCAGCTGACGTTCGAGGACCTGCTGCCCGAGGACGACCGTACGCACGAGGAACATCTGCACGCGGCGTACGAGAGCGTCGCCTTCACCTCCGACGTGCCGCTCTGCCCACGCCGCTTCATGGCCTTCCTCGACTCCAGGCCCGCGGGCCTCTACCGGATCAAGGGATTCGCCGACTTCGGTGCGGGTGACCCCGGAAACCGGTACGCGCTGCACGCCGTGGGCGGGTTCCTGCGCTTCGTACCGCGGCGCTGGGCCCGCGACGAACCCCGGCTGACCCAGCTGGTGCTGATCGGCTCCGGAATCGACGCCGACGCGCTGCGCAAGGAACTCGAGGGCTGCCAGGAACCGTGGCAGCCCTCCGCGGCGGACCAGGACGCCGCCGAGCAGCTGGAGCGCGGCATGTGGGGTGTCCTGCGCTACGTGCGGCAGCCGGACGACGACGTGGCACCGGCCGCCGCGCCGGACGACGACGAGACCTGAGGCACCAGGGGCCTCCCGTACGGATCAGGCAGGATCCGTACGGGAGGCCCGACCGCCCCCGGCCGGTGTCCTACAGCGGCCCGGCGATCACCGCGACCGGACTCGTCATCGGCGTACCCGATCCGTCACGGCGCGGGTCGGGGGCGGGCAGATCCGCCGGTGTGCCGTTCTTCTGTGCGGCCCGGGCCGGGGTTTCGCCCGCCCAGGCGAAGACCAGGACGTCCTCACCCTTGAGGAAGCGCTGACAGCGCACCCCGCCGGTCGCCCTGCCCTTGCGTGGGTACTGGTCGAACGGGGTCAGCTTCCAGGTGCGCTCGGAGTCGTCCAGCGTGCCGTGCGACCCGGCGACCGTGAACACCGCGGCGTCCGCCGAAGGAGCCACCGCGGCGAACGAGAGGACGGTGGCGCCCGCCGTGAGCTTGACGCCCGCCATGCCGCCCGCGGCGCGTCCCTGCGGACGCACCGACGCGGCCGGGAAGCGCAGCAACTGCGCGTCGGACGTGATGAAGACCAGGTCCTCCTCGCCCGTACGCAGCTGGGTGGCGCCCACGATCCGGTCACCGTCCTTCAGCGAGATGACCTCCAACTCGTCCTTGTTGGCCGGGTAGTCGGGCACCACGCGCTTCACCACCCCCTGCGCGGTGCCGATGGCGAGGCCGGGCGACTCCTCGTCCAGGGTGGTGAGGCAGATCAGCCCCTCGTCCGGCTGCAGGCTCAGGAACTCCGAGATCTGGGCCCCGCCCGACAGGTTCGGAGCCGCATGGGTGTCCGGCAGCTGCGGCAGGTCGATCACCGAGAGCCGGAGCAGCCGTCCGGCGGACGTCACCGCGCCCACGTCCCCGCGTGCCGTGGCGGCGACCGCCGAGACGATCACGTCGTGCTTACCGCGCCTGGCGTCCTCGGCCTGTTCGAGCGGCTCGGCGCCGGCCGTCCGGGCCAGGAGGCCGGTCGAGGAGAGGAGCACCTGGCAGGGGTCGTCGGCGACCTCCAGCGGCACGGAAGCGATCTGCGAACCCGCCGACTCCAGCAGCACCGTGCGCCGCTCGGTGCCGAACTTCTTCGCCACCGCGGCCAGTTCGGACGACACCAGCTTGCGCAGCTCCGCGTCCGACTCCAGGATCGCGGTCAGCTCGGCGATCTCCTCCTTGAGCCTGTCGCGCTCGGTCTCCAGCTCGATCCGGTCGAAGCGCGTGAGCCTGCGCAGCGGGGTGTCCAGGATGTACTGGGTCTGGATCTCGCTCAGCGAGAAGCGCTCCATCAGGCGCTCCTTCGCCTGCGCCGAGTTGTCGCTGTCCCGGATGACCCGGATGACCTCGTCGATGTCGAGCAGCGCCACGAGCAGGCCCTCGACCAGGTGCAGCCTGTTGCGGCGCTTGGTCCTGCGGAACTCGCTGCGCCGGCGCACCACGTCGAAGCGGTGGTCGAGATAGACCTCCAGGAGCTCCTTGAGCCCCAGGGTGAGCGGCTGCCCGTCGACCAGCGCCACGTTGTTGATGCCGAAGGACTCCTCCATCGGCGTCAGCTTGTAGAGCTGCTCCAGCACGGCCTCCGGCACGAAGCCGTTCTTGACCTCGATGACCAGACGCAGACCGTGCGCCCGGTCGGTGAGGTCCTTGACGTCCGCGATGCCCTGGAGCTTCTTGGAGCCGACGAGGTCCTTGATCTTGGCGATCACCTTCTCCGGCCCGACGGCGAAGGGCAGTTCGGTGACGACGAGACCCTTCCGGCGGGCCGTCACGTTCTCTATGGCGACCGTGGCGCGGATCTTGAACGTGCCGCGCCCGGCCGCGTAGGCGTCCTTGATGCCGCCGAGGCCGACGATCCGGCCGCCGGTGGGCAGGTCGGGGCCCGGGACGAAACGCATCAGTGTCTCGAGGTCGGCGCCCGGGTGCCGGATGAGGTGGCGGGCGGCGGCGATGACCTCGCCGAGGTTGTGCGGGGGCATGTTGGTCGCCATGCCGACCGCGATCCCGGAAGCGCCGTTGACCAGGAGGTTCGGGTACGCGGCCGGCAGGACGACCGGTTCCTGCTCCTGGCCGTCGTAGTTCGACTGGTAGTCGACGGTGTCCTCGTCGATCGACTCCGTCATGAGTGACGTGGCGTCGGCCATACGGCACTCGGTGTACCGCATGGCGGCCGGCGGGTCGTCGTTGCCCAGCGAGCCGAAGTTGCCGTGCCCGTCGACGAGAGGCAGGCGCATCGAGAACGGCTGTGCCATGCGTACCAGCGCGTCATAGATCGACGCGTCACCGTGCGGGTGCAGTTTGCCCATCACCTCGCCGACGACCCGGGCACACTTCACATAGCCGCGGTCGGGGCGCAGACCCATCTCGTTCATCTGGGACACGATGCGGCGGTGCACGGGCTTCATGCCGTCACGCGCGTCGGGCAGAGCCCTGGAGTAGATCACCGAGTACGCGTACTCGAGGAAGGAGCCCTGCATTTCGTCGACGACGTCGATGTCGAGGATCTTCTCCTCGAAGTCGTCCGGCGGCGGGGTTTTCGTGCTGCGGCGGGCCATCGCGGCTGCGACTCCTTCACAAGATTCTGTCGGGCAACCTCAGGTTCTGACGCCGACCATTGTGGACCGCCGCACCGACAGCGCCGACCTCGACCCGTCCGAAGCGGCCCCCAGGGCCTTCGCGGAACCCCTGTTTACGGCAGCATCTACGACAACATTCACCCGGCGGGAACTTCGCCAGGTGCCCGTGCGCTTGCCTAGAGTGGCAGGTCCGGCAGGAAATCCTGTACCGATCGAAGGGACGTACATGCCCATGGGTCACACGGCCACAGCCCAGGCCGGTTCCGGCGGCTTGACGGCGACCGAGCACCGTCTGGCCAACGGCCTGCGCGTGGTGCTCTCCGAGGACCACCTGACCCCCGTCGCCGCGGTCTGCCTCTGGTACGACGTCGGCTCCCGCCACGAGGTCAAGGGACGCACGGGCCTTGCACACCTCTTCGAGCACCTGATGTTCCAGGGCTCGGGCCAGGTCAAGGGGAACGGACACTTCGAGCTGGTGCAGGGGGCGGGTGGTTCCCTGAACGGCACGACCAGCTTCGAACGCACCAACTACTTCGAGACGATGCCCACGCACCAGCTGGAGCTGGCCCTGTGGCTCGAGGCCGACCGGATGGGCTCTCTGCTCGCCGCGCTCGACGAGGAGTCCATGGAGAACCAGCGGGACGTGGTGAAGAACGAGCGCCGCCAGCGCTACGACAACGTCCCGTACGGCACCGCGTTCGAGAAGCTCACCGCCCTCGCCTACCCGGAGGGCCACCCGTACCACCACACGCCGATCGGCTCCATGGCCGACCTGGACGCGGCGACGCTGGAGGACGCGCAGGCGTTCTTCCGCACGTACTACGCGCCGAACAACGCGGTGCTCTCCGTGGTCGGGGACATCGACCCGGAGCAGACGCTCGCCTGGATCGAGAAGTACTTCGGTTCCATCCCCTCCCACGACGGCAAGCAGCCCCCGCGCGACGGCACACTGCCCGGGACCATCGGCGAGCAGCTGCGCGAAGTGGTGCAGGAGGAGGTCCCCGCGCGTGCGCTGATGGCCGCCTACCGGCTGCCGCACGACGGGACGCGCGAGTGCGACGCCGCGGACCTGGCACTGACCGTGCTCGGCGGCGGTGAGTCGTCCCGCCTGCACAACCGCCTGGTCCGCCGTGACCGTACGGCGGTGGCCGCGGGATTCGGGCTGCTCAGGCTGGCCGGCGCGCCCTCGCTGGGCTGGCTGGACGTCAAGACGTCCGGTGGCGTCGAGGTGCCGCAGATCGAGGCCGCCGTCGACGAGGAGCTCGCCCGGTTCGCCGAGGAAGGCCCCACGCCGGAGGAAATGGAACGCGCCCAGGCACAGTTGGAGCGCGAGTGGCTGGACCGACTCGGCACGGTCGCGGGCCGCGCGGACGAACTGTGCCGGTACGCCGTCCTGTTCGGCGACCCGCAGCTCGCCCTGACCGCGGTGGGCCGCGTGCTCGACGTGACGGCCGACGAGGTCAAGGCCGCCGCTCAGGCGCATCTGCGCCCCGACAACCGTGCGGTCCTGGTCTACGAGCCGGTCGAACCGGTCGACGAGACCGACGAGACCGACGGCACCGACGCGCACGAGGGGGCCGACAAGTGACCGACGCCGCCGTGACTGGAGTAGCGATGGAGTACCACCCGCAGCCGACCGCCGGTGAGGCCAGGCCCTGGGCCTTCCCCGCGCCCGAGCGCGGCGCCCTGCCCAACGGGCTGACCGTGCTGCGCTGCCACCGCCCCGGCCAGCAGGTCGTTGCCGTGGAGATCTTCCTCGACGCCCCGCTGGACGCCGAGCCCGAGGGCCTGGACGGCGTGGCCACGATCATGGCGCGCGCGCTGTCCGAGGGCACGGACAAGCACTCCGCGGAGGAGTTCGCCGCCGAGCTGGAGCGGTGCGGTGCCACGCTCGACGCGCACGCGGACCACCCGGGGCTGCGCGTCTCCCTGGAGGTCCCGGTCTCCCGGCTGGCCAAGGCCCTCGGCCTGGTCGCCGAGGCCCTGCGGGCCCCGGCCTTCGCGGAGAGCGAGGTCGAGCGCCTGGTGGGCAACCGGCTCGACGAGATCCCGCACGAGCAGGCCAACCCGGCCCGGCGGGCCGCCAAGCAGCTCTCCAAGGAGCTCTTCCCCGCCACGGCGAGGATGTCGCGTCCGCGCCTGGGCACCGAGGAGACGGTCCGCCGGATCGACGCCGCCGCCGTGCGCGCCTTCTACGACGCCCATGTCCGTCCGTCCACCGCGACGGCGGTCGTCGTGGGGGACCTCACCGAGGTGGACCTGGACGCACTGCTCGCCGACACCGTAGGGGACTGGTCCGGCAATGCCGGCCAGTCCCGGCCCGTGCCTCCGATCACCGCGGACGACTCCGGCCGCGTCGTCATCGTGGACCGTCCCGGAGCTGTGCAGACGCAGCTGCTGATCGGCCGGATCGGAGCGGACCGGCACGACAGCGTGTGGCCCGCCCAGGTCCTCGGCACCTACTGCCTGGGAGGCACCCTCACCTCCCGGCTGGACCGCGTGCTGCGCGAGGAGAAGGGCTACACCTACGGCGTCCGGGCCTTCGGCCAGGTGCTCCGCTCGACGGCCCCCGGATCGGCTTCAGGGGCTGCGGGCGCCGCGATGCTCGCCATCAGCGGATCCGTCGACACGGAGTCCACCGGCCCCGCACTCGACGACCTCTGGAAGGTGCTGCGCACTCTGGCTGCCGAAGGGCTCACCGACGCGGAGCGCGAGACCGCCGTGCAGAACCTCGTGGGCGTCGCCCCGCTGAAGTACGAGACGGCGGCCTCCGTCGCCGCCACCCTCGCCGACCAGGTGGAGCAGCACCTCCCGGACGACTTCCAGGCGCAGATGTACGCGCGTCTGGCCGGGACCGGTACCGTCGAGGCGACCGCCGCCGTGGTCAACGCCTTCCCGGTCGACCGGCTCGTCACCGTCCTGGTCGGCGACGCCGCGCAGATCGCGGAGCCCGTGAGGGCGCTCGGCATCGGCGAGGTGTCGGTCGTCAGCGGCTGACGGAACAGGACATGACGGACCCCGGCGAGCGCTTTCTCGCCGGGGTTCGGTCATTTGTCCGTTTCGCAAAGAAAGTTCGGTTCATCCTGTGGGATGTGCGACAAAAGGCCCTTTCCGTTTGGTGGGCGAAAGAGGCCCGCTCTAGCGTCGGCTCGTCTGTCCGCCGGACGAAAGCCGCGACCGCGGCGCCGGACAGTCATCGCCGAGTCCCCGTCAGGCGCGAGCCTGGGGAGCCGGGGACCCACGAAGTCCCTGGGGTGAATCGGATCCCTGCGTCTCGCACGAGGCGGAGGGGGCCGTAGGAGACCTTCCTGCTCCGAACCCGTCAGCTAACCCGGTAGGCGAGAAGGAAGGAAAGGAACAAGCCCCTCCATGGCGTTCATCCGTGCCACCGGGAAGCACCGTGCCCCGAGCCGCCTGACGCGCAAGAGCGCCAAGGTCGCCGGCATCGCGGCCCTGGCCACCACCGGTGTCATCGGTGCCACGGCCTCCCCCGCCGTCGCCGCGGACTCCGAGCCCGCCACCGCCGCCACCGGTCTGACCCAGACCGTCGCCCTCGACAACACCCTCGCCGCCCAGATCGAGGCTCAGGCGAAGGCCCAGCAGCGCCAGGCCGACGCGGCCGCGAAGGCCGCGGCCGAAGCGAAGGCCAGGGCGGAGGCCGAGGCCAGGGCGGAGGCCGAGGCCAAGCGCAAGGCGGAGGCCCGGGCCGAGGAGGTCCGCGAGGAGAAGGCGCGTGCCGCACGCGCCGCCGAGCGGGCCCGGCTCAACTCCTTCCACCTCCCCGTCGACGGCTCGCACGTGACCACCGGCTATCAGTCCGGTGGGGCGCTCTGGTCCTCCGGCAGCCACTCCGGCGTGGACTTCCAGGCGGCGTCCGGCACATCCGTCGTCGCTGTCGGCGCCGGTACGGTCGTCGAGGCGGGCTGGGGCGGCGCGTACGGCAACAACATCGTGCTCAGGATGAAGGACGGCACGTACACCCAGTACGGCCACCTCTCCTCGATCGGCGTCTCCGTCGGCCAGAGCGTCGGCTCGGGCGAGCAGATAGGCGTCTCCGGCTCGACCGGCAACTCCACCGGTCCGCACCTGCACTTCGAGGCCCGGACCACCCCCGAGTACGGCTCGGACATGGACCCCGTCGCCTACCTCCGCGCCCACGGCGTCCAGGTCTGACACCTTCCCGCACGGCACCGCTCCGACGAAGGCCCCGGCACCCGCCGGGGCCTTCGCCGTGTCCCGGGGAGGCACCCGCCGAAGCCCTCGCGGAAGTGGCCCCCGGCCAAAAGATATCCATGGATTCCACCCCGCCATCGGAAATTCCGGCCGGTTGCAATAGAGTCACAGAACAGGCGTCGATCGGCCGCGTTTCGCGGGGATTAAGGCGGAGGTTCGGACATGCGCATTCCCGCGCATTCGGTATGCACGGCAATCCGTGACGACATCGTCTCGGGTGTCTTCGAGCGCGGCGGCCGCCTCACCGAAGAGGTGCTTGCGCGCCGCTACGGCGTATCCCGCGTCCCCGTGCGCGAGGCGCTGCGCACCCTGGAGTCCGAGGGGTTCGTCGTCACCCGCCGGCACGCCGGTGCCTGTGTCGCGGAACCCACGGAGCAGGAGGCCGCCGACCTCCTCGAGATCCGGATGCTCCTGGAGCCCCTCGGTGCGGCGCGGGCCGCCCAGCGCCGTACCGAGGCGCATCTGAAGGTGCTTCGCGGCCTGGTCAGGCTGGGGCAGGAGCGGGTGCGCCGGGGCGAGGGGGAGGATCTGCGCTCCCTGGGCGGCTGGTTCCACGAGACGCTGGCGCAGGCCTCGGGCAGCCCCGCGCTCATCGCGCTGCTCACCCAGCTCCGGCACAAGATCGCCTGGATGTACGCCGTCGAGCAGCCGGCCCGCCCCGCGGACTCCTGGGCCGCGCACGGGGCGCTGGTCGACGCCGTGGCGCGCCGCGACCCGGAACGGGCCAGGGCGCTGGCGGCCCAGCACGCGGAGCGCGCCACCACCGCCCACCGGCTGCGGGGTGTGGACCTGCCGGGGCGCGGGGCGGGGGCGGCCCGGGTGAGGACTTCGCAACACCCCGTAAACACCGCGGGAGCCCGCCATTAACAATTGCGCCGTATACAAAGAGAGTAATTCTCGATGCGCTTTCTTTTTGCTGCCCTGAATCAGATTTCCGGGGCGCGGCCACCTGGTTCATCGCTCTGGCCCGGAAACAGAAAAGCCGCGGATCCCGGTGGGGGATGCCGCGGCTTTTCCGTGGAAAAGACTCCAGTCCGGGGCTGCCGGAATCAGACGGTCTCCGGAAGCTCCTCGAGCCCCTCGGCAACCAGCTTCGCCAGGCGGTCCAGGGCCGCCTCGGCGTCGTCGGCCTCGGACGCGAGCACGATCTCCTCGCCACCCTGGGCGCCCAGGCCGAGCACCGCGAGCATGGAAGCGGCGTTCACCGGGTTGCCGTCCGACTTGGCGATCGTCACGGGGACGCCGGAGGCCGTTGCGGCACGGACGAAGATGGAAGCGGGGCGGGCGTGCAGGCCCTCGGCCCAACCGACGTTGACGCGGCGCTCAGCCATGGTTCTGCCCTTCACGTAACGATGAGTTGTCTAGACCAGTCTCTCATGCACGCCGGACTGCCGTGCCCGGCGCCGCCGCCCGCCCGCCGGCTCCCTCAGCGTGCCCCTGCCGCCATCCCGCCGCGACCGGTGCGACGGGCCGTAGGCTTTGGCCATGGAGCCCACTCCGGAGCAGAGTCCGCATCACGCGTACCCCGACCACTGGGAGGCCGACGTGGTGCTCCGTGACGGTGGCACCGCGCGCATCAGGCCCATCACCACGGACGATGCCGAGCGGCTGGTCAGCTTCTACGAGCAGGTGTCCGACGAGTCGAAGTACTACCGCTTCTTCGCCCCGTATCCGCGTCTCTCCGCCCGTGACGTGCACCGCTTCACCCATCACGACTACGTCGACCGGGTGGGCCTGGCCGTCACGATCGGCGGCGAGTTCATCGCCACCGTCCGTTTCGACCGGATCGACGAGCAGGGCAGGCCCGCATCGGCCCCGGCGGACGAGGCCGAGGTCGCGTTCCTCGTCCAGGACGCCCACCAGGGCCGCGGCGTGGCGTCGGCCCTCCTCGAACACATCGCGGCGGTGGCCAGGGAACGGGGCATCCGCCGCTTCGCGGCCGAGGTGCTGCCCGCCAACAACAAGATGATCAAGGTGTTCCGGGACGC
The DNA here is from genome assembly GCF_001700505.1 of Streptomyces mutomycini. GTDB lineage: Bacteria > Actinomycetota > Actinomycetes > Streptomycetales > Streptomycetaceae > Streptomyces > Streptomyces mutomycini. The sequence continues at coordinate 26,634 of NZ_MAPV01000094.1, read as the reverse complement.
GGGCTTCACCCAGCAGCGCAGCTTCGAGGAAGGCTCCGTCCACCTCACCCTCGACCTGGAGCCCACGGCCGAGTCCCTCGCCGTCCAGCGCGCCCGCGAACAGCGGGCCGAAGCGCGCTCCGTCCAGCGTCTGCTGGCCCCCGGGTCCGTCGCCGTCATCGGAGTCGGCCGCGAACCCGGCGGCGTGGGCCGGACCGTGCTGCGCAATCTCCTCGGCTCGGGCTTCACCGGACGCACGTACGCGGTGAACACCTCCTTCCCCCCGGGCCTGGACACGGTCGACGGAGTGCCCGCCCACCGCTCCGTGGGCGGCATCGGCGAGCAGGTCGACCTCGCGGTCGTCGCCGTCCCCGCGGACCGGGTGCCCGAGGCCGTCGCCGACTGCGGCGAACACGGGGTGCAAGGGCTCGTCGTCCTCACGGCCGGGTACGCCGAGCGCGGCGCCGACGGCCGGGAGCGGCAGCGGGAACTGGTCCGGCAGGCGCGCTCGTACGGCATGCGGATCATCGGGCCGAACGCCTTCGGCATCATCAACACCTCCGACACGGTCCGCCTCAACGCCTCCCTCGCCCCCGAGTCCCCCAAGGCCGGGCGCATCGGGCTCTTCACTCAGTCCGGCGCTATCGGGATCGCCGTCCTGTCCGGTCTCCACCGCAGGGGCGCGGGGCTGTCGGCCTTCATCTCGGCGGGCAACCGGGCCGACGTCTCGGGCAACGACTTCCTGCAGTACTGGTACGAGGACCAGGGCACCGACGTCGCCCTGCTGTACCTCGAATCACTCGGCAATCCGCGCAAGTTCACCCGGCTCGCCCGCCGGACGGCCGCCGTGAAGCCCGTCGTCGTGGTGAAGGGCGCCCGGCACAGCGGTTCCAACCCGCAGGGCCACGCCGTACCGGTCAGCCGCATCCCCGACGCGACGGTGTCCGCTCTGATGCGCCAGGCGGGAGTGATCCGCGTCGACACGGTGACGGAGATGGCGGACGTCGGGCTGCTCCTCGCCGGCCAGCCCCTGCCGAACGGCCCACGGGTGGCGATCCTGGGCAACTCGGAGTCGCTCGGCCTCCTCACCTACGACGCCTGCCTGGCGGAAGGACTGCGCCCGCGCCAGCCCCGCGACCTCACCACGGCGGCGGGCCCGCAGGACTTCCGGCGCGCGCTGGCCGAGGCGCTCGCCGACGGGACGTGCGACGCCGTGATCGTGACAGCGATCCCCTGGGTGGGGGAGAACGGAGAGGCGGAGACCGGGGAGGGGGAGGTCCTCGCGGCCGCGCTGCGGGAGGCGGCGGCCACCGGCCCGGCCAAGCCGGTGGCGGTGGTGCACGTGGAGATGGGCGGCCTGGCGCAGGCCCTCGCCGCCGCCACGAGCACCGCCGGCCCGCCCGCGCCCCGGCAGGCGGGACCTCCGGCCGCCCGGCGGCCACAGCTCCCCACTCCGGCCCCCTCCGGCGCGCCGGCCGAGGGCGGGCCCCGGACCGGCGACCCGGCACCGGCCGCGCCCGGAAGGGGCGCGGGCACCGCCGGCCACCCGGAACCCTCCGCGGGCCGGATCCCCGCCTACCCCGCCGCCGAGCGAGCCGTCCGCGCGCTCGCCGAGGCGGTGAAGTACGCCCAGTGGCGGCGCCAGGCGGCCTCCCCCGGCAAAGTCCCCGAATTCCTGGGCGACACCATCGACGAGCACGGCACCGCCGGGCTGATCGAGACGCTGCTCGGCCCGGACCCCGACCCGCGTGGCCGCCCCCTCACCCACGACGAGGCCCGCGAGCTGCTCGCCCGCTACGGCGTGACCGTACGGCCGGCGCTGCCTGCCCCCGAGGCGGAGGCCGCCGTCGCAGCCGCCGCGGAGCTCGGCTACCCGGTGGCCCTCAAGACCACCGCACCCCATCTCCGGCACCGCGCCGACCTCGGGGGAGTCCGGCTCGACCTCGTCGACGAGGACGCCCTGCGCCGGGCGTACGCCGAACTGACCGACCTGCTCGGCACGCCCGCCGAACTGCGCCCAGTCGTCCAGGCCATGGCGCCCAGGGGCGTCGACACCGTCGTCAGGGCGTCCATCGACGCCGCCGCAGGCGCCGTCCTCTCCTTCGGTCTGGCCGGCGCCCCCTCCGAACTCCTGGGCGACACGGCCCACCGGCTCGTGCCCGCCACCGACCGCGACGCCGCCGAACTGATCCGCTCCATCAAGGCGGCTCCGGTGCTGTTCGGCTGGCGCGGCTCCGCGCCGGCGGACACCGAGGCGCTCGAAGAACTCCTCCTGCGGGTGTCCCGGCTCGTCGACGACCACCCCGAGGTCGTCTCGGTCACCCTGGAGCCCGTGGTCGTGGCCACGCAGGGGCTGACGGTGCTCGGAGCGAGCGTCCGGCTCGCGCCGCCACCGGCCCGCAGCGATCTCGGTCCCCGCCGGCTCCCCAGCTACTGACCGCCCATGGACCCGCGTACGACGTCCCCGGCAGCCACCGGCCCCCCGTAGGATGGTGCGCATGGCAAAGACCGGTACCACGACCCAGGGGCTGCGCGCGGCGATCGAGCGCAGCGGCTACTACCCGGCCCTCGTGGCCGAGGCGGTGGAGGCCGCCGTCGGCGGTGAGCCGGTCGCTTCGTACCTGGTCCACCAGGAGACCACCTTCGACTCCAACGAGGTCCGCCGCCATGTCACGGTCCTCGTCCTGACGGACACGCGCTTCATCGTCAGCCACACCGACGAGCAGGCGGCCGACACGAGTTCCCCCACGCCGTACGCCACGACGTCGACCGAGTCGGTCAAGCTCGACCGGATCTCGTCCGTCGTGGTCAGCCGCGTGGTCGCCAACCCCGAGAAGTACGTGCCCGGCACGCTGCCCCGCGAGGTCGTCCTGACCATCGGCTGGGGCGCTGTGTCCCGTATCGACCTGGAGCCCGCGGCATGCGGTGACCCCAACTGCGATGCCGACCACGGCTACACCGGCAGTTCCACCGCCGACGACCTGAGCCTGCGCGTCAGCGAGGCCGGGGACGGCCCGGACACCGTGCGCCAGACCCTCGCCTTCGCGCAGTCCCTCTCCGAGGCCACGGCCGTGACAGCGGCGACCGCCCGCTGATGGTCCAGCCCGCCTGGCAGGATCCCGTCCTGCTCGCCCCCGAGGCCGCGCCCGTACCCGAATACGGCACCGGCTCGCTCGCCGATCTGCTGCCGACGCTCGTCGCCGGGCAGGGCGTACCCGGCTTCGAGGCGGCGATTGACGAACTCACCCCCGCCGACCGGAACTGCGTCTTCCTGATCGACGGGCTCGGCTGGGAGCAGATCAAGGCACACCCGGACGAGGCGCCCTTCCTGCACTCGCTGCTCCCCACCTCCCGCGGTGGCACCGGCCGCCCCGTCACCTCGGGCTTCCCGGCGACCACGGCGACCTCCCTCGCCTCGGTCGGCACCGGCCTGCCGCCCGGTGAGCACGGCCTCCCCGGATACACGGTGCGCAACCCGGAGACCGGTGCGCTGATGAACCAGCTCCGCTGGAAGCCGTGGACCGCGCCGAAGGTCTGGCAGCCGCACCCCACCGTCTTCCAGCTCGCCGACGCCGCCGGCGTACGCACGGCCCAGGTCTCCGCTCCAGCCTTCGAGCAGACCCCCCTGACCAAGGTCGCGCTCAGCGGTGGTTCCTTCCTCGGCCGGCTCACGGGCGAGGACCGGATGGACCTCGCGGCCGAGCGGCTCGCGGCCGGTGACCGGTCCCTCGTCTACACGTACTACAGCGAGGTCGACGGCCAGGGGCACCGCTACGGGGTGGACTCCGACGCCTGGCGGGGCCAGCTGATGTACGTCGACGGGCTCGCCCGGCGCCTCGCCGAGCAGCTTCCGCCGCGCTCGGCGCTGTACATCACCGCCGACCACGGCATGATCGACATCCCGTTCGACGAGCAGTCCCGGATCGACTTCGACGAGGACTGGGAACTGAGCGCCGGGGTCGCCCTGCTGGGCGGCGAAGGCCGTGCCCGCCATGTGTACGCGGTCCCCGGAGCCCAGGCTGACGTGCTGACCGTCTGGCGAGAGGTGCTCGGCGAGCAGTTCTGGGTGGCGAGCAGGGACGAGGCCATCGCGGCCGGCTGGTTCGGCCCGCGGATCGACGAGCGGGTGTACGGCAGGATCGGCGACGTGGTGGCGGCCGCCCACGACGACGTCGTGATCACCGCTTCGGCCAAGGAGCCCCACGAGTCCGCGATGGTGGGCATGCACGGTTCACTGACCCCCGTGGAACAACTGGTCCCGCTCCTCGAAGTACGCTCGTAGCCGACGTTTTCCGCACCTCGCACCGAACCCACCTCCGAAAGGCCCGCACCTTCTCATGCCCGAGCTCGTGTTCTTCTCCGGGACGATGGACTGCGGAAAGAGCACTCTGGCACTCCAGATCGGACACAACCGGTCGGCGCGGGGGCTCCGGGGTGTGATCTTCACCCGGGACGACCGGGCTGGTGAGGGCAAGTTGTCCTCACGGCTGGGTCTGGTGACGGAGGCCGTCGAGGCGAACGAGGGGATGGACCTCTACGCGTACCTGGTTGACCAGCTGACCAAGGGCGGCAGGGTCGACTACGTGATCGTGGACGAGGCGCAGTTCCTGGCTCCTGCCCAGATTGATCAACTGGCGCGCGTCGTGGACGACTTGGGGATGGACGTCTTCGCTTTCGGTATCACGACGGACTTCCGCACGAGGCTGTTTCCCGGTTCGCAGCGACTGATCGAGCTGGCGGACCGGATCGAGCAGCTCCAGGTCGAGGCTCTGTGCTGGTGCGGAGCCCGTGCCACGCACAACGCGCGGACCATAGACGGCGAGATGGTCGTCGAGGGCGCCCAGGTCGTGGTCGGTGATGTGAACCGGCCGATGGGCGAGATCGGTTACGAGGTTCTCTGCCGCCGTCACCACCGGCGCCGTATGACTGCCGCGTCCGCTCACGTCGGCGCACTGTCCCCGGATGTTCTGCCGGTTTCGTCTGCTTGATGCCGGGGCGGGTACGGAGCCGCGCGGAGGGCGGCTGCGGAGGCGAGCGAGGAGACCGCCGCCAGCGCTCCGAACACGTGCGGGTAGCCGCCCAGCGGTATCGCCAGTGCGGCGCCCGCGAAGGGGGCGAGGGCGGAGGCGGTGGTGGTCGGTGCCGCCAGGAGGCCGGACAGGCGGCCGTAGTGGGTGGTGCCCCAGCGGTCGGTGATCGCAGTTGCCTGGAGCAGGGTGAGGTTGCCCCGGACCATCCCGGCGGCGATCGACAGAGCGATCAGCAGTCCGTAAGGGCCGGGGCTGAGTGCGAGTGCCGCGGTGGTGAGGCCGCCGAGTGCGATCAGTGTGGTCGTGCGGGCGGTGACTCCGGTGCGGCGGGCGAGACTTGCGTACAGGGTGCGTCCGAGGGTCTGTCCGGCGCCGCCGAGTCCGAGTGCCCACGCCGCCTCGCTGGTGGAGTAACCGCGTTCCAGCAGGAGGGGGACCAGGGCGACGACCACGGCCGAGACGGTGAACGCGGAGAGGGTGAGTGCTACCGCGAGCATGCGGAAGGGGCGGCTGTGGGCCGCCGTCCTCGCGGACTGGCCGGCGTGAATTTTCGGGGGCGATGGCGCTGGGGGCCAGGGAGCTCTGAGTGCCAGCGCGTGGGCGGGGATCGTCACGACGGCGAGGAGGACGGCGAGCACCGTGTAGGTCATGCGCCAGGAGAGGTGTCCGGCCAGCGCTGCGGTGAGGGGTGCGAAGAGAGTGGAGGCCAGTCCGCCGGCGAGGGTCACGATGGTCAGTGCGCGGACGTGGTCGGGGGCCCACCAGCGGGTGACCGCGGCGAAGGCGGGCTGGTAGAAGGTGGCCGCCATTGCGAATCCGGCCAGCGCCCAACCGGAGGCGAAGAGAGGCAGGTTCGGGGCGGCGGCGACGACGAGGATGCTCAGCACGCCGAGGACGGAGCCGGCCGTCATGACGGTGCGGGGACCACGGTGGTCGATGATCCGGCCCACCCGTATTCCGGCGAACGCGGAGATGAGCAGGGCGAGGGAGAACGCCGCTGTCGTCGCCCCGGGCGGCCAGCCGGTGTTCTCGGTGATCTGGGGGTTGAGGACGGGGAAGGCGTAGAAGACGACGCCCCAGCTGGTGACCTGTGTGGCGCACAGGGCCGGGAGGACTCCCCGGGGTCGCGACCGGTCCCCTGTTCCGGTCGCGGCCCCGCGGGCGTCGGTCTCGGTCACGCGCAGCAGCCACCTGACGGCGCGGGCTCCTCGGCAGCCGCGGTGGAAGCGGGCGCGGAGGAGCCGATCTGCACCAGGGCGGGCGCCGGGGCGCAGCAGCCGCCGCCGTCCGCTTCTCCTGCGGAGGGGTCGTCGAAGAGTCCGGCCCCGCCGCAGACTCCGGTCTCGGGGAGGGTGAGTTCGACGCGGTCGGCGGACTCCATGTCACCGGCGAGGGCGGCGGTGACGGAGCGGACCTGCTCGTATCCGGTCATGGCGAGGAAGGTCGGGGCGCGGCCGTAGGACTTCATGCCGACGAGGTAGACCCCGGCTTCGGGGTGGGAAAGCTCGCGGTGCCCGTGCGGGTAGACCGTGCCGCAGGAGTGCTGGTTGGGATCGATCAGCGGGGCCAGCTCGGACGGTGCCTGCAGGCGCTCGTCCAGGCCGAGGCGGAGCTCGGACAGGAAGGACAGGTCGGGACGCAGGCCGGTCAGGACGATGACCTCGTCCACCGGGTCGAGACGGCGCCCGTCGTCAGCCACGAGGATCAGACGCTCGTCGTCACCGCGTTCGACGACGTCCGTGCGGAAGCCGGTGACGGCATCGGCGTGTCCGGCATCGACGGCGGCCTTCGCCGCCAGGCCCAGGGCGCCGCGGGCGGGGAGCTGGTCGGCGCTGCCGCCGCCGAAGGTGGAGCCGCTGATCCCGCGTCGCAGGATCCAGACGGAGTGGGTGCCGGGCTCGTCCTTCGCGACGTCGGCGAGCGAGGCGAGGGCGGTGAAGGCGGAGGCACCCGAGCCGATGACGGCGGTGCGCTTGCCGGCGTACCGGGCGCGTACGGCCGGGTCCCGGAGGTCGGGGACGCGGTAGGAGATGCGGGCCGAGGCGGCGTGCTCACCGAGCGCGGGAAGCCCGTCGGCGCCGATGGGGCTGGGGGTGGACCAGGTGCCTGAGGCGTCGATGACGGCCCGGGCGAGAATCCGCTCCTCCGTGCCGTCCGCGCTCTTGATGCGTACGGTGAAGGGCTGCTGCTCACGGTCCGCGTCGACGATGCGGTCGCGGCCGAGGCGGGACACGCCTGTGACGGTGGCGCCGTAGCGGATCTTGTCCCCGAGAACGTCGGCAAGCGGCTGGAGGTACTTCTCCACCCAGTCGGCGCCGGAGGGGTAGGTGCCGCCGTCGGGTGCGGTCCAGCCGGTGGGGGACAGGAGCTTCTCGGCGGCCGGGTCCACGAGCTCGGACCACGTCGAGAACAGCCGCACGTGCCCCCACTCGCGCACCGCGCTGCCCGCTGTGGGGCCGGCCTCCAGGACCAGGGTTTCCATGCCGTGCCCGGTGAGGTGGGCGGCGGCGGCCAGGCCGGTGGGGCCGGCTCCGATCACCACGGTGGGCAGGGCGGTGGTGGGCGCGTTCACGGTGACTCCCTGATTGCTTCGACGTCTGTCGATGGCTTGCACTGCCAGCATGGCACCTGTATCGATAGGCGTCAACATAGACATTCATCGAAATCGAAGGGTCTTGTGCTGTACTCCCCGGCGCGTTTCGGCGCATGCGGGCTGCTGTCGCTTCCTCGCTCGCTGATTCGATGTGTGTCAACATAGGTGTATGTCGAATACCAGGTCGCTGCCTGTGCTGGAGCCGGTTGCCGCGCCGTGCTGCCCGCCGCTGACCGAACGGCCGTTGAGCGCGGACGAGGCCGAGCGGACGGCGAAGATGTTCAAGGCGCTCGGTGACCCCGTCCGCCTGCGCCTGTTCTCCGCTGTCGCCTCGCACGAGGGCGGCGAGGCGTGCGTCTGCGACATCTCCGACGTGGGTGTGTCCCAGCCGACGGTTTCCCATCACCTGAAGAAGCTGAGGGAGGCCGGCCTGCTCACCTCCGAGCGGCGTGGGACGTGGGTCTACTACCGCGTGGAGCCCTCCGTGCTTGCGGCCATGGGGCAGTTGCTCTCCGCCGCTGCCTGATATCCCGGCCCTCGCCGGGGGCTGCTTCGCCGGCAGTGGGAAGTCCCCGAGGCCATGAGGACGGGTTGCCGGAGCCCCTGGAACAGCCGGCGGCCTTCAGGCGCCTGGCGCGCCGGGCGGACAGCGACGGCCGTCCATGCGTCCCGACCCTGCACGGGTACCGCACGACGTGATCCGCGTCCGGGTACTCCGCCCCGTCCTGGGCGGGCATCAGCCATCCCGGGAGGGAGGAGTACGCGGCCGGGGGGAGCAGGCGGAGTGAGTCCCAGGTGTGCTGCCATGCACCACCCGGTGCGGGCTGGGCGTCGAGAATGACGAAGTCGAGGTTCTGACGGCGCAGGTGGTGGCCGGCGGCGAGTCCTGCTTGGCCGCCGCCGGCCACCACTGCATCCACCGCTCGCGTCACCGGGTCACCGCCCTGCCCGTGCCGGGCACCTCGGCTCCCGCCGCATGCCTGCGCAGCTCTGCTCCCACCGTCAGCCGGATGCGACGCGGGCCGTAGTGCGGACGGTGGGGTGCGGGCGGGAGCCGAGGCTGTGCATCAGTGCTGCGTGGTGCTGGTCGCGAGTGCGGACGAGGCGAACTTCCTGCGCCAGGCCAGGGCGACGTAGACGAGGGCGATCAGGACCGGGACCTCGATCAGCGGGCCGACGACGCCGGACAGCGCCTGGCCGGAGGTGACGCCGAAGGTGGCGATGGCCACGGCGATGGCCAGCTCGAAGTTGTTCCCGGCCGCGGTGAAGGCCAGCGTCGCGGTGCGGTCGTAGGCCAGGCCGATGGCCTTGCCGATCAGGAAGCTGCCGAAGAACATGATCGCGAAGTACACGAGCAGCGGCACCGCGATGCGGACCACGTCCAGTGGCTGCGAGGTGATCGTCTTTCCCTGCAGGGCGAAGAGGATGATGATCGTGAAGAGCAGGCCGTACAGGGCCCAGGGGCCGATCTTCGGCAGGAACTTCGCCTCGTAGGACTCGCGGCCCATCTTCTTCTCGCCCAGGCGGCGGGTGAGGAAGCCGGCGAGCAGGGGTACGCCGAGGAAGATGACGACGTTCAGGGCGATCTTCCACATGGAGATGTCGAGCGTCTCGCCTTCGCCCAGGCCGAGCCAGCCGGGCAGGAGGTCGAGGTAGAGCCACCCGAGCAGGCCGAACGCGATGACCTGGAAGACCGAGTTCAGGGCCACCAGCACGGCGGCGGCCTCGCGGTCGCCGCAGGCCAGGTCGTTCCAGATGATGACCATGGCGATGCAGCGGGCCAGGCCGACGATGATCAGGCCGGTGCGGTACTCGGGCAGGTCCGGGAGGAAGATCCACGCCAGCGCGAACATGACGGCCGGGCCGATGATCCAGTTGATGACCAGTGACGAGACCATCAGCCTGCGGTCGCCGGTGACCGCGTCGAGCCTGTCGTATCGGACCTTCGCCAGGACCGGATACATCATGATCAGCAGGCCGACGGCGATCGGCAGCGAGATGCCACCGATCTCCACCTTCGCCAGTGCGTCGTCCAGGCCGGGGATCAGACGTCCGAGACCGAGGCCCAGCGCCATGGCCAGGAGGATCCAGACCGCGAGGAAGCGGTCCAGGGTGGACAGCTTCCTCACGACCGAGGAGTCCTCTGTCGTCGTCGCGGGTGCTTCGGTGGGGGTCACGGACAGGCCCTCTTGTTCTCGGCGGCGTTACGGGCGGAATCGGCCAGGTCGGCGAACTGGCCGGCTAGCTGGGCGATGACGTCCGGGCGGAGCTTGTAGTAGGTGAAGCGCCCGCACGGTTCGGTATCCACGACCCCGGCCTCGCGCAGCACCCTCAGATGGTTGGAGAGGTTGGTCTGCCGGGCACCGGTCTCCTCCACCAAGTGGCTGGTGCACAGCGTCTCGCGTGCGAGCAGGGTGACGATCCGGAGCCGGAGCGGATCACCCAGCACCCTGATCAGTTCAGTGTCGACTGACGTCATCATGGGCTGATACTGTCACATCAGTGAATGCTGACACCACCGGGTGCTGATGTCACGGGTGCCTGATTCCTTTGTGCGACGAGAGAGATCCCCTGATGTCCGAGAAGCCCTCTGTGCTGTTCGTCTGTGTCCACAACGCCGGCCGCTCCCAGATGGCCGCCGCGTGGCTGGCCCACCTGGCCGGAGGCCGCGTCGAGGTCCGCTCCGCGGGTTCCGACCCGGGCGACGCGGTGAACCCGGCCGCCGTCGAAGCGATGGCAGAGGTCGGCATCGACATCTCCGCCGAGCAGCCGAAGGTCCTCACCGTCGACGCGGTCAGGGAATCGGACGTCTGCGTCACGATGGGCTGCGGCGACACCTGCCCCGTCTTCCCCGGCAAGCGCTACCTGGACTGGAAGCTCGAGGACCCGGCCGGCCAGGGTGTGGCAGCTGTGCGCCCGATCCGCGACGAGATCAAGGCCATGGTCGAGGGCCTGATCGAGGAGATCGCGCCGGAGGCGTCCAGGTGAGGCCGGATGCGGACATCCGCGACGTCACCGTCATGGGCTCCGGCCCCGCCGGATACGCCGTCGGCCGCACGCGGCGCTCGCCGAACTCCAGCCGCTGGTCTTCGAAGGCTCCGTGACCGCGCGGTGTCTCCGGGCCGGCTCAACCGCCCGGCGGCCGGACGATCGTGAACACCGCACCCTCGGGGTCGGCGACCGTGGCCAGCCTGCCGCTGGAGGACTCTCGCGGGGGCTGGAGCACGTGCCCGCCGAGCTCCACCACGCGGGCCGCCGCCTCGTCGGTGTCGGCGACCTGGAAGTAGGTCATCCAGTGGGGGCCCCGGTCGCGCGGAAGAGCGTGCCCCACGCCGTGCAGAGCGGCCACCGGCCGGCCCTCGAGGTGCAGCGTCTGGTAGTCGAAGTCGGCCGAGACGACCGCCTCGGTCCCGAATCCGAACACCGCCTGGTAGAACTTGGCGACCGACGCGGTCTCCCGGGTCACCAGCTCGTTCCACGCAGGCGTGCCCGGGGTGCCCGCGAGGGCGGTACCGAGGTGCTCGGCGGCCTGCCAGACACCGAAGACCGCGCCGCCCGGGTCGGACGCGAGCAGGAGGCGGCCCGCGTTCCCGGCGTCCAGGGGGCCCACGGCCACCGTCCCGCCGCAGGAACGGATCGACTCCGACGTGACATCGGCGTCCTCCGTGGCGAAATAGGTCGTCCAGGCGATCGGAAGGTGCCGGCTCGGCGGAAGCTGCCCGATGCCCGCGACGTCCTTGCCGCGGAGCAGCGCCCGGACGTAGGGCCCCAGTTGCTCGGGGCCAGGACGGAACTCCCAGCCGAACAAGCGACTGTAGAACTCCTGGGTCGCGGTCAGGTCGTGCACGATCAGACTCACCCAGCACGGTGCTCCGGGCGTGCGCCGGGTGGCAGCCTCGGTCATCTTCTTCTCTCTTCTCGTACCATCGGGGCCGCCTTACGGGGGGACGAAGCCTGCGCGGTGACCAGCGGTACGGATACGGGTGCGTACGCTCCGTGCAGATGCTCGCACCACTTGGGCCCCGAGGCACCCCGGCCGCGCCGCGATTTCCCGCTTCCGCACACGCCGAGGCCTGATTTGGTGTGGTACATCCTTTTCGGTGCGGCGCCGCCACGGGCAGGCGCTGCGCGAGGATGGCACCTATGAAGCCCATCATCACGGCATCCGAATACATGAGCGAGTCAGCTGGGCCGCGCCCCCCGGTCCTCCTGGACGTCCGCTGGCAGCTCGGCGGGCCCAACGGCCGTGCCGACTACGAGGCCGGGCACCTCCCGGGCGCGGTGTACATCGATCTCGACTCCGAGCTCGCGGGGCCTGCCGGCAGCGGCGGCCGTCATCCACTGCCGGACCCGGAGGCCTTCGGCGCCGTCATGCGGCGGGCCGGCGTCGGGCGCGAAACCCCGGTGGTGGTCCACGACGGCGGCCAGGGCTGGGCGGCGGCCCGCGCGTGGTGGCTGCTGCGCTGGGCGGGACACCCCGATGTCCGCGTACTGGACGGCGGTCTCGCCGCGTGGACCGGCGAGCTCACCACCACTGTCCCCGAGCCCGCCGAGGGCGATTTCCGGCCCGAGCCGGGCGCGCTCCGTCTCCTGGACGCGGACGGCGCCGCGGAGCTCGCCTGCTCCGGGCTGCTGCTCGACGCGCGGGCCGCGGAGCGCTACCGGGGGGACGTCGAGCCCATCGACCGGGTCGGCGGGCACATCCCCGGTGCGGTGTCCGCCCCGACCACGCAGAACGTCGGCGAGGACGGGCGCTTCCTGGCCCCGGGCTCTCTCGCCGCCCGCTTCGCCGCCCTGGGCGCCGACGGCGCCACCGAGGTCGGCGTCTACTGCGGCTCCGGCGTCTCGGGCGCCCATGAGGTGCTGGCACTGGAGCTCGCCGGGCACCGTGCCGCGCTGTACGCCGGGTCCTGGTCGGAGTGGTCCTCGGACGAATCCCGGCCCGTCGCCACGGGGCCGTCGCCCGTCTGACGGGAGCGGCCCGGGCTTCGGCCGGGGTGAGGGCCCGTACGCAGTCGCGTACGGGCCCTCACCCCGCCCGGCTTTGGGGCCGGTCCTCAGTCCTGCTTCTTCCGGCGGGTGCCGAAGACGATCTCGTCCCAGCTCGGTACCGCCGCCCGGCGTCCAGGGCGTACGCCGTCCGCCTCGGCCTGACGGTCCGTCGTCCCGGTCAGCCGGTCGCGGTGGCCGGCCACCGCGCGTGGCATCAGTACATCGGCGTATGCGGAACCCGCACCGGCCGACGCCGCCGCGGCCGGGGGCTCGTCCGCCTCGGGCTCCTGCTGCGGAGCCGGTTCGAGCGCGGGCGGTTCGGGCTGCGAGGGCCGCTCCGGGACGACCATGTCGCCACGGAAGCTCGGCACCGCCTCCAGAAGGCTGGTCAGCGAGTCGCGCTCGCTCGCGGACACACCGCCGATGCGCTCCTCCGGCTCCGCGGTGGAGGGCGCGGGCCGCTCGATCTGGCGGTCCAGCGCACGGTCCAGCGGCCGGTCACGCGGCAGCCTCGCGATCCGGGGCACGAACGGGAAGCTCGGCTCCGGAGCGGCGACGTCCTCGGTCTCACCGATGAGTGAGCGCGCCTCTTCGTCCACGGCCTGGACCAGGCGCCGGGGCGGGTCGTACGTCCAGCTCGCGGAGTGCGGTTCGCCCGCGACGCGGTAGACCAGGAGGACCTCCCAGGTGCCGTCGTCCCGGCGCCAGGAATCCCACTGGACGGTCTCCCTGTCGGCGCCGCGCAGCAGCAGCCGCTCATGCACCGCCTCGCCGAGCTGGGGCCCGGTGTTCTCGCCGGGACGGCGCACAGGGGTCTTACGGGCGCGCTCGGCCATGAACGCGCGCTCCGCGAGGACGGGGCCCTCGAAGCGGCGCACCCGGTCCACGGGGATGCCCGCGAACTGGGCGACCTCCTCGGCGGAGGCGCCTGCTCGTATGCGCGCCTGGATGTCGCGTGGGCGGAGATGGCTCTCCACCTCGATCTCGATCTGGCCCAGCCGGGCGCGGTCATTGCGCACGGCGGCACGCAGCCGCTCATCGATCGGAAGCGTGTACTCCGTGCTGTCCGCAGCCTTGAGCACCAGTCGTGTGCCGTCGTTTGAGACGGCCACGACACGCAGTTCGGGCATGGGAACCTCCCGGGTGGTGCCTGCCGACGTCACGTGCGTCGCTGCTTCCGCTAGTCGAGTGTGACCTGCCCGGGTTCAGCCTGCCACAACCTTGCCAAGTTACCCGGCGTATCGGGCCTCGGCCCTGCAACGCCACGATGGCACGGTCACCTGTGTGCCACGCGGGGCGACCGGATGGCCGCTCCATGTCGCAGACGCCCGTGCGATGCCGAGGCGCCGCCGGTTCGGGGGCCTCCTTCGGTCCCCTCCCGTAAGTCCCGGACACCCATGCGGGAGTCCGGCCCCAGGGCTCGCCACAGTACTCCATTCGGGCCACCGGGGTGGACCGGCGCGCCGCCGAAGTTCTCACCGGGCACAGGAGTTGGATTACCCAGTTGTTCTCGAAATGCCTTCGATGCGTGTGCTGCTTCACAAAATCTCCAGAATCGGAACTATTGGATTCGCTCAAATGTCTCTTCCTGGTGCAAGGTGGGGTAGTTGTCGAGCAGGGGCTGATCATGGTTCAGAAGCCGCAGATTGATGCGGAACGCAAGGAAAGGCGCATCGATCTGAGCCTGCCGCAGGTCGCGGGCAGTGCCGTCGCGGCGGTCGCGGCGGCGGTGATGGCCTCGCAGCTCGGCGTGTACGGAACCATCGCCGGCGCGGGCGTGATGAGCGTGGTGGCCACCTGCGGGGGCTCGGTCTTCCAGCACTTCTTCCGCCGCACGGGGGAGCAGATCCGCGAGGTCACCGTCCAGGTGAAGCACCCGGCGGGACGTCAGATCACCGTGCACACGAAGGAGACGTCCCCGGCGGGACGGCACCAGGAGGACGAGGGGACGAGGGTCCTGCGCACGGTGGAGACCGGTGCGGACCGCACGACTGTGCTGCGACAGCTCCGGACGGGCGAGGCGAAGCCCGGTGGGACGCGTCACGGCACCCCGGCCCTCGGCGAGACGTCCCCGGGAGCCCCGCGCCCCGGCGACGCGTTCACGGACGACTCCTACTCCGACGCCCGCACGCACGGCACCCGCGTCCGTGGCTGGAAGCGCTCGGCCCTCGCGGCCACCGGGGTCTTCGTCCTGTCGATGGCAGGCGTCACCGTGTACGAGATGGTCTCCGGCCACGGTCTGGGAAGCGACGGACGGACGACCATAGGTTCCGTCGTGAGTGGCGAGCGCCACGGCGGGACGACCTCACCCTCGCCGTCGGACGGCACGGGCCAGGAGGACGACGAGGACCGGAAGGACGACGGAGGTCAGCGGGGCGACGGGAACACGCCGGGCGACGCGAGCACGACGACGCCCGGCACGGGCACGGGCGGGGACAGCAGCGCCCGGCCCGATCCCTCCGGCAGCGACGGCTCCGCCGGGGACCCCGCTCCCACGCCTTCCGCGCCCGGCGGAACCTCGGCGCCCGAGGCCACCACCCCGGCCACGCCGGGCGACGACGGCACCGCCCCGGCCGCGCCGGACCCGACCGGCGCCGAAGAGGTACCGGAGCAGCAGGGCGGCACCGGGACGGACACGGACCCTTGATCCGGTCCTGACCGCCGCCGCGGGCTCAGTCCCCGAGTACGCGGCGCAGATAGTCGTTGGTGAACAGCCGGCCGGGGTCGAGCCGGTCGCGTACGGCCGTGAACTCGCCGAACCGGGGGTAGGCCCCGGCCAGGTAGCCGGAGTCCCGGGTGTGGATCTTGCCCCAGTGCGGGCGCCCGTCGTATCCCGTCATGATCCGCTCGACGGCCGTGAAGTACGCGTGGTGAGGCGTCCCCCGGTACAGGTGGACCGCGATGTACGCGCTCTCCCGGCCAGAGGCCGTGGAGAGCGCGGTGTCGTCCGCGGGTGCCGTGCGGACCTCCACGGGAAAGCTGATCCGCAGTGGCGAGCGCTCCACCATCGCCCTGAGCTCACGCAGGGCCCCGACCGCCGCCTCGCGCGGCAGGGCGTATTCCATCTCCACGAAGCGCACCCGCCTGGGGCTGGTGAACACCTTGTACGGGATGTCGGTGTACGTACGGGCCGACAGGGCGCGGCTGGAGATCCTGGCGATCGAGGGAATGGCCCCAGGGACTGCCCGGCCGACCGAGCAGGCGACCTGGAAGATCCCGTTAGAGAGGAGTTCGTCCTCGATCCAGCCTCCGACCCGCCCGGGCGGGTCGGCGGGGCCCGCGCTCCGGTTGTTGCGCTTGGTGTTGCAGTTGCCGGTGTGTGGGAACCAGTAGAACTCGAAGTGCTCGTTCTCCGTGACCAGTTGATCGAAATCGGCCGTGACCCGGTCGAAGGTCATCGGCTCCTCGCGAGCGGTCAGCAGGAAGACCGGCTCCACGGCCAACGTGACCGCGGTGACCACACCGAGCGCCCCGAGCCCGACCCTGGCCGCCGCGAAGACGTCCGGGTGCTCGTCGGCCGAGCAGCGCAGGACGGTGCCGTCGGCCGTGACCAGCTCCAGCGCGCGGATCTGTGCCGAGATCGACGCCGAGTCGCGGCCGGTGCCGTGGGTGCCCGTGGCCGTGGCGCCGGCGACCGTCTGCTCCATGATGTCGCCCATGTTGGTGAGGGAGAGCCCCTCACGGGCGAGCGCGGCGTTGAGGCGCTTCAGCGGGGTGCCGGCCTCGACCGTGACGGTCATCGCCGTACGGTCGATGTCGCGGATGCCGGTGAGCAGGTCCGGGCGTATGAGGACCCCGTCGGTGGCCGCGGTCGCGGTGAACGAGTGACCGGCCCCGACGGGCTTGACCGTCAGGCCGTCCCCGGACGCCCGGCGCAGCACGTCGGCGAGCTCGTCGACGGATGCGGGGGACTCCACGCGCGCGGGCCGGGCGGTGACGTTCCCCGCCCAGTTACGCCACGTGCTCGCCGTCCGTGCGTAGGTGTCGGTCATGTTCCCCGTGCCCTCCCGTAGGAACCGGCTCCGAGAGCCGGCGATACCCCAGTAGCCCCACCGCGGCCGCGAGCGCTCCCGCCACCGCGGGCACCACGTACCCCGCCTCGGCCCCCGAGGCGTCGACCACCCAGCCTGCGGCAGAGGAGCCGAGCGCCACTCCGACCGCGAGTCCGGTACTGGTCCAGGTCATGCCCTCGGTCAGCCGGGTGCGCGGCACGTGCCGTTCGACGAGGGCCATCGTGGTGACCATCGTCGGTGCGATGGCGAGGCCCGCGACAAAGAGCGCCACGGCCAGGAACGGCAGGCTCCCGGCCAGTTGGAGGGGGATCATACTCACGGCCATCGCGCACACCCCGGCTAGCCACCTGGTGGACGGTTTCCCCCGGGGGTCCAGCAGGCCGAAGACCGCTCCGGCGAGGCACGAGCCCAGGGCGTAGACCGCGAGCACGAGGCTCGCCGCCGCCTTGTGGCCGCGCTCCTCGGCGAAGGCCACCGTCACCACGTCCACCGCTCCGAAGATCGCCCCGGTGGCGACGAAGGTGACCACCAGCACCCGGAGTCCGGGCGAGCGCAGCGCCGAGCCGCCGGTGTGGTGCTCCTTCGGGTGCGGCCGGGGCTCGGTGGCGCGCTGGGCGGTCAGCCAGAAGACACCGGTCACCAGGAACACACCGGCCAGCAGGGGCCCCGCTTCGGGGAACCACACGGTGGAAAGGCCGATGGAGACGATGGGCCCGAAGATGAAGCACACCTCGTCGACGATCGACTCCCACGCGTACGCGGTGTGCAGCGGGCGCCCGGAATCCCGGTAGATCTCGGCCCAGCGTGCCCGGACCATCGATCCCACGCTCGGGACGCAGCCGGCGCCCGCGGCGAAGACGAACAGGGTCCAGTCGGGCAGCCCCTGCTGGGCGCAGACCAGCAGCCCAGCGACCGAGGCGGCCGCGAACAGTGTGACGGGGCGGAGCACGCGGCGCTGCCCGTGCCGGTCGACCAGCCGCGAGACCTGGGGCCCCATGACGGCCGCAGCCATGGCGAGCGTCGCGGAGAGCGCACCCGCCAGCCCGTAGCGGCCGGTGAGCTGGGAGACCATCGTCACCACGCCGATCCCCATCATGGACAGCGGCATCCGGCCGAAGAATCCGGCCGCCGAGAACTCCCGGCTTCCGGGGGCGGCGAATATGGCGCGGTAGGGGCTGGGCAAGGGGGAGCTCCGGGGAAGCCTGTCAGGTGTGCAAGGGCCGTCACAGCTTACGGCTCCGCCCGCGGTCGTCACGGGGGCCGGCGCCCGTGACGACCCGCCGACGGCGGTCGCGGGACTGTCGGTGGCGGGTGGCAGGATCGGGTGCATGTCCGATCTGCGTGATCCCGCTCCCTACGACGCTCTGCTGCTGCTCTCCTTCGGCGGCCCCGAAGGCCCCGACGACGTGGTCCCGTTCCTGGCGAACGTGACGCGCGGCCGGGGCATCCCCGAAGAACGGCTCAAGGAGGTCGGCAAGCACTACTTCCTCTTCGGCGGCGTAAGCCCCATCAACGCGCAGAACAGGGCGCTGCTGGACGCGCTGCGCAAGGACTTCGCGGATCACGGCCTCGAACTGCCGGTGTACTGGGGCAACCGCAACTGGGCCCCCTACCTCACCGACACCCTCCGCGAGATGATCACGGACGGCCGCCGTCGGATCGCCGTGCTCGCCACCAGCGCCTACGCCTCGTACTCGGGCTGCCGCCAGTACCGCGAGAACCTGGCGGAGTCGCTGGCCGTCCTGGAGGCGGAGGGGCTCCCGGTGCCCCGGGTGGACAAGCTGCGGCACTACTTCAACCACCCCGGCTTCGTACGGCCCGTGGTGGACGGCGTGCTGGCGTCGCTGGCAGATCTCCCCGAGGACGTCAGGGCGGGGGCACACCTCGCGTTCACCACACACTCCATCCCGACCTCCGCGGCGGACACCTCCGGGCCGGTGGAGACGCACGGCGACGGCGGCTCCTACGTGGCCGAGCACCTGGACGTCGCCCGGCTGATCACCGAGGCCGTACGCGAGGAGACGGGCGTCGAGCACCCGTGGCAGCTCGTCTACCAGTCGCGCAGCGGTGCCCCGCACATCCCCTGGCTCGAGCCCGACATCTGCGACCACCTGGAGTCCCTCCACGGTGACGGTGTCCCGGCGGTCGTCATGGCCCCCATCGGCTTCGTGTCGGACCACATGGAGGTGCTGTACGACCTCGACACGGAGGCCACCGCGAAGGCCGCCGAGCTCGGTCTGCCGGTGCGCCGCTCAGCGACGGTGGGCGCGGACCCCCGGTTCGCCGCCGCGGTGCGCGAGCTCGTCCTGGAGCGGGCCGCGGCCGAACAGGAGCGGCCGGTCACACCGTGCGCCCTTGGTTCGCTCGGCCCCTCGCACGACCTCTGTCCGGTGGGCTGCTGCCCCGCGAGGGCCCTCAAGCCCGCCGCCGCCGGTGCCGACAGCCCGTTCTAGACCGCAGGCACCTCCCGCCGCCGTGGGCCGGCATACACGTCCCGGCCCGCGACACCACCTCTGGAGCGTTGTGACCGACCCCCTCCTGTCCGAACTGCTCGACCTCGCCCTGGAGGCGGCCCGCAGGGCCGGCGCGCTGCTGCGCGACGGCCGCCCCGCCGATCTCGGGGTCGCCGCGACGAAGTCCAGCCCGATCGATGTCGTCACCGAGATGGACATCCGGGCGGAGAAGCTGATCACCGGTTATCTCTCCGAACACCGCCCCACGGACGGTTTCCTCGGCGAGGAGGGCGCCAGCGCCGAGGGGAGCAGTGGCATCCGGTGGGTCATCGACCCGCTCGACGGCACGGTGAACTACCTCTACGGCCTCCCGACCTGGTCCGTGTCCATCGCCGCCGAGCGCGACGGCGAGCGTGTCGTCGGCGTGGTCGAGGCCCCGATGCGGCGCGAGACGTTCCACGCGGTGCTCGGCGGCGGCGCGTACGGGAACGGGGACGCGCTGAAGTGCCGCCCCACGGCGCCCCTGAACCAGGCACTGGTGGCTACCGGCTTCAACTACGTCACCGAGGTCCGCACCCGTCAGGCGGCCGTGGCCCGGCAGCTGATTCCGCGGCTGCGCGACATCCGGCGCGGGGGGTCGGCGGCCATCGAGCTCTGCGACGTCGCGGCGGGCCGCCTCGACGGCTACTACGAGCGTGGACTGCACCCGTGGGACGTGGCGGCCGGCGACCTCATCGCCCGGGAAGCCGGTGCCCTCACCGGGGGACGGCCCGGGCGCCCCGCGGACGGTGACCTGACGGTCGCGGCCACCCCGGGTGTTTTCGAGCCGCTGCAGGCACTCCTCGAGGAACTGGGCGCCTGGCACGACTGACGCACGCCTCCTGAGCCCGCTGCGGAGCCCCGGAGGAGCCGCCGGAACCGAGAAGAGGGCCCCCCGGGAGCCGCGATGGCTCCCGGGGCCCTCTCGTGGCGGCTCAGACGCTTGTGGCGCTGATCTCCACGCCGTGCTCGGCGGCGAGGCGGTGCAGGTCGTCCAGCTCTCCCTGCTCGACGTCCGCGAGGAAGTCGTCGCCCGTCTCGCGAGCCCTCGTGAGGTCGGACTCGGTGGTCTTGATCCGTTGCAGAAGGCCTGCGGTGAAAGCGTCCATGAAGCGCCCCCTCGTCGTGGGTCGGTGGCACGGGGCTGTGCCCGGTGGTCCTCCGGCACGTGGGCCGGAGCGCGGGTGATCACGCAGTCCCTCTGGAAGCAGGACGGGCTGTGGTACGCCACATGCAGGGCGTGATCGCGGGTGTGAGAGCGTCCTCCCCGTCGCGGGCCCGCGAGAAACCTCAACTGGCCCGGAAATCCGATCATTTCCATGGAGCAGCGTTCCGGGCCGCGTCGTCTTACCGCCGGTTTATGCGCGTTGCGGGCAGGATGGACGCGCACAGTCGGTGCCGCTGACGTGCGGCGAGCGGCCGGAACGAGGGCCGCTCGTCGTTTTTCGGAGATCTAGGGAAGGACTGCGCCGTGCGCGTACTCGTCGTCGAGGACGAGCAGCTGCTCGCCGATGCGGTGGCCACCGGGCTGCGCCGGGAGGCCATGGCCGTCGACGTCGTCTACGACGGAGCGGCCGCCCTGGAGCGCGTCGGGGTCAACGACTACGACGTCGTCGTGCTCGACCGGGATCTCCCGGTGGTCCACGGGGACGACGTCTGCCGCAAGATCGTCGAGCTCGGCATGCCCACCCGCGTGCTGATGCTCACCGCGTCCGGTGACGTCAGCGACCGGGTGGAGGGCCTGGAGCTCGGAGCGGACGACTACCTGCCCAAGCCCTTCGCCTTCAGCGAGCTGACGGCGCGGGTGCGAGCCCTGGGGCGCCGCACCACGGTGGCCCTGCCGCCCGTGCTGGAGCGGGCCGGCATCAAGCTCGACCCCAACCGCCGCGAGGTCTTCCGGGACGAGCAGGAGATCCAGCTGGCGCCCAAGGAGTTCGCCGTGCTGGAGGTCCTGATGCGCAGCGAGGGCGCGGTCGTCTCGGCCGAGCAGCTGCTGGAGAAGGCGTGGGACGAGAACACCGACCCGTTCACCAACGTGGTGCGGGTGACGGTCATGACCTTGCGCCGCAAGCTCGGTGAGCCACCCGTCATCGTCACCGTCCCCGGTTCCGGATACCGGATCTGAGGGCGTGATGGCAGCCTCCCCGGGCCCTGTCGCGACGCCTCCGAAACCGACCTGGGAGCCCAAACAGCAGGAGGCTCCCTACCCGTGGCTGCGTCCGACCATCCGGATACGGCTCACGCTGCTGTACGGCGGGATGTTCCTGATCGCGGGCATCCTGCTGCTCTCGATCATCTACATGCTGGCCGCCCAGGCCCTGCACGACGCGGGGGGCCTTGCATTCCAGGTCAAGGGCACCAACGTGCAGATCTCCAGCGACATGTGCCCGCAACTCGGCTCCGCGCTCAACAACAGCCAGCTCAACGAGGCGATCAAGGACTGCACCGCGGCTCAGCGCCAGCACGCCCTCGACAGCCTGCTGAACCGGGCGCTGCTGGCCCTCGTGGGCCTCAGCATCATCGCCTTCGCGTTCGGCTACGCCATGGCCGGCCGCGTCCTGTCCCCGCTGGGCCGGATCACCCGCACCGCCCGCAGGGTGGCCGGCACGGACCTGACCCGACGCATCGAGCTGGACGGCCCGGACGACGAGCTCAAGGAGCTCGCGGACACCTTCGACGAGATGCTGGACCGCCTGGAAAGGGCGTTCACCGCCCAGCAGCGGTTCGTGGGCAACGCCTCGCACGAGCTGCGCACCCCCCTCGCGATCAACCGCACCCTCCTGGAGGTCCACCTCTCCGACCCGGAGGCGTCGCCGGAGCTGCAGCAGCTGGGCAAGACGCTCCTGGCCACGAACGAGCGCAGCGAGCAGCTGGTCGAAGGGCTCCTGCTCCTCGCCCGCAGCGACAACCAGATCGTGGAACGCAAACCCGTGGACCTGGCCGAGGTCGCCGACCGTGCCATCGACCAGACCAGGGCCGAGGCGTCGGCGAAGGGGGTCGACATACGGGGCGAGCGTGCCCAGGCCGTCGTCCAGGGCAACGGTGTCCTGCTGGAGCGCATCGCGCTGAACCTCGTGCAGAACGCCGTGCGCTACAACGTGGAGCAGGACGGCTGGGTGGAGGTCACCACCGAGCTCCAGCACGGGCAGGCACTCCTGCTGGTCTCGAACACCGGGCCCGTGGTGCCCGCCTACGAGATCGACAACCTCTTCGAGCCGTTCAGGCGGCTGCGCACGGAGCGAACGGGCAGTGACAAGGGGGTGGGACTCGGCCTGTCGATCGCGCGATCCGTCGCGAGGGCACACGGAGGCCGTATCATCGCGGAGCCCCGCGAAGGCGGTGGTCTCGTGATGCGCGTCACCCTGCCGGCCTGAGAGGCTTCACGGTGTGAAGCCGTATTGGATCCCTCTGTTCGCTTTGGGCGGAATTTTAGTGCCCTGTGCTCACTTCACCCCTGTGTGATCGATCACAGAAGCGATTTCAGGTCCTTCTACTCTCCGTCATCACGTCTTTGCCCGAAAGCCTGGAAACGTCCGGGTTTTCAGGGGGTGATATCACGGGAAGTACACGGGGTGGCGCCCGTGAACAGCAGTGATCGGACCGTGTACGGTCCCCATCGCCACCCAAGCTGATCGCTCGCGAGAGATCCGGTTGGGTGTCGATTGAGTAACAGACCTTGATGTGAGGCAAAATCTCCGCCTCAGGTCGGGCACAAGTCCGGCCTCTCACGCGTTACGTGCGCTGAGACACCGCAGACACCCATGAGGGGGAGAGCGAACATGGCAACGGATTACGACACCCCACGCAAGACCGACGACGACGTGGACCAGGACAGCCTCGAAGAGCTCAAGGCTCGCCGGAGCGACAAGACGGCATCCGCCGTCGACGTGGACGAGTTCGACGCGGCAGAGGGACTGGAGCTGCCCGGCGCAGACCTGTCCAACGAAGAGCTTGCCGTGCGGGTCCTGCCCAAGCAGGCCGACGAGTTCACCTGCATGAGCTGCTTCCTCGTGCACCACCGCAGCCAGCTGGCGCGCGAGAAGAACGGTCAGCCCATCTGCCGCGACTGCGACTGAGGCAGGCCGGCCGTGGCAGGCGACACACCGTTCCGGAAGCGGCGCTTGCGGCGCACGAAGTCGTCGGAGGCACATCAGGGCGGCGCAGGCCCGGCGGAGGGCGAGAGCCCCACTGCCGAGCACCAGGCCGCCCTGCCTGCCTCTCCCGGCGGCACACCTGACGACGAGCGAGGCCGTCCGGCCTCGCTCGAAGCGGTAGGGGCGGCCGACCGGCCACCCGGACCCGGACAGGACGGACCGGCACAGCCCCCCGAGGGCTCCGGCCGTCTGCACACACTGAGACGAGGCGTACGCAGAAGCGGCGAGAGCGCCGCGGCCGCGGTCGCCCTGGTGGCCGACCGCATCATCGACACAGCTCCCCGGGTCCCCGTACGCGACCTCGCCACCCTGCGCAGGCAGTTCCCCGGCCTCGGCCCCGAAGAGCTCGCCGACAAACTCGTCGCGGGCGCCTGCAACGCCACGGCGACCGTCGGCGCGGGCATCGGGGCGGCGGCGATGATGCCCGTACCCCCCGCCATGCTCGCCGAGCTGGCGGCCGAGATCACCGGAGTGGCCACCGTCGAGCTCAAGCTCGTCGCCGAGCTCCACGAGGTCTACGGCCAACGCCCTCCCGGTAACCTCGGCCAGCGCAGCACCGCGTATCTGACGTCCTGGACCGAGGAACGCGGCATCGACGTCTCACGCCCCACCACGCTCAACGCGGCACTGGGCGGACAGATGAAGCGCGAACTGCGCCAGCAGATCATGAAGCGCATCGTGCGCGACCTGCCGAACCTCATCCCGTTCATGATCGGCGCCGTCATCGGCGCTGTGATGAACCGCAGGGACACCAGAAAGCTGGCCGACCGGGTCAGGAGCGACCTGCGGCGCCAGCAGGTCCCCTGGGACCGCCTCCCGGAGCTTCCTCCGCTGAAGCCCGCGGAACCCCCCGCGGAGCTGCCCGAGGGCCACGACGACCCCGGCCGCTGAACAGCCGTCCGTCAGGCGGGTACGGGCGCGAGGGCAGCCACCAGAGCCTGCGGCTCCCGCGTCGACAGATAGACGTACGGCGTCGGGTCGGCCGGGTCCGTGACCTTCACCCGCACCGCGGTCGGGACATAGCTGCGCAGCAGCATGAACGCGCGGGGATCCGCCTTGTACGAGCGCCAGGCGCGCGCCTCCTCCCCGTCCAGCACCTCGGCGTCGCCGAGCGCCTCCAGGGGGATACGGGCATCGCCCGCGACGAGGGCGCCCGCCACGACGCGGATACGCGCGGAGCCGTAGGAACTCACGCCCGCGCACGCCGCGGCCGTACCGGCGACCAGGGCGCCGAGCATGGGCAGGGCGCCGAGCGGCAGGAACATCAGCGCGCACGCGACGCCGATCCCGAAGGCGATGAGCCACCACGAACGGGGCGCTGTGAGACGTTCGTCGAAGGGGGGTGCGGAAGGCTGCATGAAGGCAAGCTTGGCACGGCGCGCCCCGCGGCCGGGCGCGCGGGTAAGGTCTGCGCCTGTGAGTGGAACATCTGCACGTCTGACACCCCCCGCCGACGCGGTGAAGCCTGTCCGCCATCCCGACGCCCCGGCGCCAGGGGCGCTCCTCGGCTCCCACTACGAACACTGTTTCGGCTGCGGTGGCGGACAGCCGCACGGACTGCACCTCCAGGCGACGGCCGGAGAAGGCGTGAGCGTCACCGCCGAGTTCACCGTGAAGCCCGCCCACCAGGGGGCCCCGGGACTGGCCCACGGCGGTGTCCTCGCCACGGCGATGGACGAGACGCTCGGCGCGCTGAGCTGGCTGCTGCGGGTCATCGCGGTGACCGGACGGCTGGAGACCGACTACGTCCTGCCGGTGCCGGTGGACACGGTGCTCTTCCTGGAGGCCGAGGTCACCGCCGTGCACGGCCGGAAGATCTACTGCCGTGCGACGGGGCGGACCGGCGGCCCGGAGGGGCCCGTCGCGGTCCGTGCGGAAGCCCTCTTCATCGAGGTCAAGGTGGAGCACTTCATCGACAACGGACGGCCGGAGGAGATCCAGGCCGCGATGTCCGACCCGGACCAGATCCGGCGTGCCCGTGCCTTCGAGGTGAACCCCTGATGCGCCACCCCGTCGACGTACTCATCCGCCGGGTCGACCCGGACGTGCCGATTCCCGGCTACGGACACCCGGGCGACGCCGGTGCCGACCTGGTCACCACCGAGGCCGCCGAGCTCGCCCCGGGCGAACGGGCGGTCCTCCCCACCGGGGTGTCGATCGCGCTGCCCGACGGCTACGCGGCCTTCGTGCACCCCCGTTCGGGCCTCGCGGCCCGCTGCGGACTGGCCCTCGTGAACGCCCCGGGGACGGTCGATGCCGGGTACCGTGGAGAGATCAAGGTCATCGTGGTCAATCTCGACCCACGCGAGACCGTGAGGTTCGAACGGTTCGACCGGATTGCCCAACTGGTCGTCCAGCAGGTCGAGAAGGTGCGCTTCCACGAGGTGACGGAGCTTCCGGGCTCGGCGCGGGCCGAGGGGGGCTTCGGATCCACCGGCGGTCATGCCGCAGTGGACGGCGTCACGGGCGGTAACACCCAGGGTGGGAACAGCTACGCTTCGGTCGTACCCGACCGGGAAGGACGTTGACGTGTTCGGACGTCGCAAGAACAGTGGTTCCGCCGAAAACACGGCGGACGAAGCGCGCGAGGCCGAGCAGGTCGCCGACGAGCTCGACGACACCGGGAGCGGCTCGCGCCGCACGAACCTTCCGCCGGCCCCCCGCCCGGACGGGCCGTGGGACATCTCCGAGGTCTCCCGGCCCGGTGAGGGCCGGGTGGACCTGGGCGGCATCTTCGTGCCCGGGGTCGAGGGCATGGAGCTCCGGGTGGAGGTCGCCGGCGACGCGATCGTCGCGGCCACCGTCGTGCTGCGCGACAGCGCGGTGCAGCTGCAGGCCTTCGCCGCCCCCAGGAAGGAAGGAATCTGGGGTGAGGTGCGCGAGGAGATCGCCTCGGGCATCACCCAGCAGGGCGGGATCATCGACGAGGTCGAGGGCCCGCTGGGCTGGGAACTTCGCGCCCAGGTCCCCGTACAGCTTCCCGACGGGAAGAACGGCGTACAGCTGGTGCGCTTCGTCGGCGTCGACGGTCCGCGCTGGTTCCTGCGCGGAGTGATCTCCGGCCAGGGCGCGGTGCAGCCGGAGGCCGCCGGGCTGCTGGAGACGGTCTTCCGGGACACCGTCGTCGTCCGCGGTGACGGCCCCATGGCACCGCGCGACCCGATCGTCCTCAAGCTTCCCGAAGACGCCCAGATGGTGCCCGAGGGCGTGCAGCAGGAGGACCAGGAGAGCTCGAAGTTCTCCGGGGGCATGGGCCAGCTCCAGCGCGGGCCCGAGATCACCGAGGTGCGCTGACCGCACCGCAGTCCGTTCCGGCCGGTGGGCCGCACCCGAGGGGTGCGGCCCACCGGCCTTTCCCGGCGGTGCCCTTTTCCGGCGGCG